>JADFWP010000069.1 GCA_015234115.1 Magnetococcales bacterium | reverse complement strand
AAGGGCTTCGCCCCTGGACCCCACCAGGGGCCAATGGCCCCTGGACCCCGTTGACAAACAACGCATTCCAGAATTTTCAGTGACCACCCAGGTAGGCGCGCCGGATTTCAGGATTCGCCAGCAAAGCACTGCCGCTGCCCTCCAGAAAAATCCGTCCATTGACCAGCACATACCCCCGGTCCGCCAGCCGCAACGCCTGATTGGCATTCTGCTCCACCAGAAACAGCGTGGTCCCCTCGGCCACAATCTCCCGCAGGGCCTGAAAAATCCGCCGGATCATCAATGGCGCCAAACCCAGACTCGGCTCGTCCAACAACAACAACCGGGGCCGCCCCATCAGGGCACGCCCGATGGCCAACATCTGCTGCTCCCCACCCGACAAGGTTCCGGCCCGCTGCCCGCTGCGCTCCCGCAAAATGGGAAACAACCCCTCGACCCGCTCCAGCACCGCCCGATCCACCTCCCCGCCGCCAGCCCCCATCACCAGATTTTCCAACACCGTCATGCCGGGAAAGATCCGTCGCCCCTCCGGCACCTGGGCCAAACCCAACCGGGCAATCCGATGGGTCGGCAAACGGGTGATCTCCTGACCGTCGAACCATACCTTGCCCCGCGCCACTTCCGGCAAACCAAAAATCGCCATCAGCAAAGTCGATTTCCCCGCCCCGTTGGCCCCGATCAGCGTGACGATCTCCCCGCGCCCCACGGTCAACGATACCCCGTGCAACACCGGCGTCCGCCCGTGCGCCACATCCACCCCCTCCAGGGCCAGCAAGACCTCCCGACTCACCACCCTTCCTCCTCTCCGGGCGCCCCCAGATAGGCTTCCAATACCACCGGATCATCCCGCACCGCTTGCGGACGCCCCGCCGCAATCACCTGACCGTGATCCAGCACCACCACATGATCGGAAATCTCCATCACCAGTCTCATGTCATGCTCGATCAGACAAACCGTCACCCCGTGACCACGCCGCAACGCCAGAATCCAATCGGACAACTCCGCCGTCTCCTGGGGATTCAACCCGGCAGCCGGTTCGTCCAGACACAACAGCCGAGGTGCCGCGCACATGGCCCGGGCGATCTCCAACCGCCGCTGCCGCCCGTAGGCCAACTCCCCGGCCAGACGATTGCCCTCATCCCCCAGACGGAAAAAATCCAGCCAGTACCACGCCCGCTCGACCGCCTCGGCTTCGGCGGCACGATAGGCGCGCGTGGCGCACAGACCCGATACGATGGCATTGTCCACCCGCGCCCGCTGCGCCACCAGCAGATTTTCCAAAGCGGTCATCTCTTTGAAGAGACGGATGTTCTGAAAGGTCCGCACCACCCCGGCCCGCGCCGCCAGCGCAGCGCCGCCAAACATTTTATAATACAGACGCCTGCCGAAAGCGCGCGGCGACCACCAGTCCCCTGCCCGGAACGGCCCGCCCAGAATCTCGATCAGATCGACCCGCCTGCCCTCGGGCGTATTCAGCAGAATCTCCCCGCCGCTGGCACGATAAAAACCGGTGACACAATTGAAAACGGTCGTCTTGCCCGCGCCATTGGGACCGATCAGGGCCGTGACGCTCCCCGGAGCCACCTCGAACCCCACCCCGCTCAACGCCACCACGCCTCCAAAACGCATGGTCAGCTCCCGCACGGTCAGCAGGGCGCTCATTCCGCCACCCCGGAACGATGAAACAATGCCCGTCGCATGCCCATCAACCCGCGTGGCCGCCAGACCATCATCGCCACCATGGCGCATCCGAACAGCAACCCGCGATATTCGGCAAAATCCCGCAGCATCTCCGGCAACACCGTCAGCACCACCGCTGCCACGATCACCCCGCCCGTGGACCCCATGCCCCCGAGAATCACCATGGCCAGAATGTGGGCCGACTCCATGAAGGTGAACGACGTGGGATTGACAAATCCCTGTGACGCGGCAAAAAAGACCCCGCCCAAACCACCGGTCATGGCACCGAGTCCAAAAGCCGACAGCTTGACGCTCACCGGCTGGATCCCCAACGAACGGCAGGCGATCTCGTCTTCCCGCAACGCCTCCCAGTTGCGCCCCAGCGGCATGCGCCGCAGCCGACGCACCACGAAAACCATGCCGCTCACCACCACCAGCAGCAACAGATAGAAAAAAATGTCGCGGTATTCGTTGGAATAGGGAAGATTGAAATATTCGTGGAAGGTGACATGCCCCGGCCCGGCCCGTCGTCCGAATTCGAGGCCGAAAAGCGAGGGAAACGGCACCCGCACCCCATTGGGACCACCGGTGAAGCTCATCCAGTTGTTGAGCACCAGCCGGATGATCTCGCCAAAGCCCAAGGTGACGATGGCCAGATAGTCCCCGTGCATGCGCAGCACCGGGAAACCGAGCATCACCCCGAAACAGCCGGCGAGCAAGGCGCCTGCGGGCAGGGCGGTCCAGAAACTCAGATCGAGATACTTGAATCCCAAGGCATAGCCATAGGCGCCGACCGCGTAGAAAGCGACGAAACCCAGATCGAGCAGACCGGCCAATCCCACGACGATGTTCAATCCCAACGCCAGCAGCACATAGATCCAGGCGAGGATGGCCACATTGAGCCAGTATTTGCCGATGAACCACGGCAACACGAACGCCACGGCCAACGCCGCCCCGATCAGTTGCGGACGGTGGGCATCGATCCAGGCCGACCAGCCGCGCCCTGACGACGAGGCGGGCGCGCCCTGACGCCGTTGCCACAACCAGCCCAGCCCCAACCGTCCGATCACCACGCCGAGGGCGAGCCACAACGGACGCTGCCAATGGCCTTCCAGGGTGTAGCCGGAAAGAGCGACCCCGGTCATCGGCGCAAAGAGCAGCAGTGCGACCAGACCCGTGACCAGGGCATCCCGGAGCCAGGAGTTGCGCATCGTCACACCTTCTCCACCTCGGGCCGACCCAGCAGACCGCTGGGACGGAAGATCAACACCACCACCAGCAGGGAAAAGGCGAAGACATCCTTGTAATCGGTATTGACGAAGCCCGAAAAGATCGATTCCGCCAATCCCAGAATGATTCCGCCGAGCATGGCGCCGGGCAACGAGCCGATCCCGCCCAGTACCGCCGCCGTGAAGGCCTTGATGCCGGTGACAAATCCGATGAAAAAGTCAAACGAGCCGTAATTGAAGGTGACCAGGGTGCCGGCCACGGCAGCCATGGCCGCCCCCAGGATGAACACGATGGAGATGATCCGGTCCGTATCCACCCCCAGCAAGGCGGCCATGATCCGATCCTGTTGCACCGCGCGACAGGCCCGGCCCATGGCCGTGCCCTGAATCAGATACCACAGCAGGCCCATGCCGATCACGGCCATGACCACGATCAGGATCTGGGCATGGGTGATCTGGACGAAATGGTCCGGTCCATCCTCCAGCAGGCGGAGATGGCCATCGAGAAAGGTGGGGGTGCCCTGATTGCGCGCGCCCTGGGAGAGCCGGACATAGTTTTGCAGAATCAGGGACATGCCGATGGCCGAAATCAGCGGGGCCAGGCGGGTGGAGTGGCGCAACGGACGATAGGCGATCCGCTCCACGCTCCAGCCATAGAGCGCGGTGCAGGCCATGGTCAGCAGCAGCACCAGGATCATGACCACCGGAGGGGAATGGATGCCGAGGGCGGTCAGGGCCGCCAGAAAGATCGCGGTGAGATAGGCCGCGATCATGTAGACATCGCCATGGGCGAAGTTGATCATGCCGATGATGCCGTAGACCATGGTATAACCCACGGCGATCAGGCCATAGACCGATCCCAGGACCAGTCCGTTGACCGTCTGCTGGACAAGAATATGGAAATTCACGCCACGATCCCGGTGGCCCGCATGGCCAGATGGAACGGGTGGAACGGGTGGTCACAGGGCATTTTCAAGAACTCAAGCCTCCAGAAAACGGGTGACGGAAAAGACGGCGCCCGCCAGTCCCAGCAGCGCTCCCAGCAGCACCAATACCGCCAACTGGGTCAGCGGCAAAAACGATAATTGAAGGGTCAACCCGAAGGTCTGACCCAGTTTCAACAGCACATCGCGCGCGCCCACATGCAGCAGACCGGTCATGAGCAGCGCCCCCGCCGCACCCAGCATCCCCTGCAACAACCCTTCGTACAGAAAGGGCGCCCGGATGAAGGCGTCATCCGCCCCCAGAAAACGCATGATCTCCACCTCGTCGCGCCGGGCGATGATGGTGAGCTTGATGGTGTTGGAGACGATCAGCGCCACGGCGGCCAGCAGCAGAAACGACATCACGTTGCCCAGATAGCGGATCGCATCGATCACCTCGGCCAGCCGCTGCGCCCATTGATGATCATAAGAGACCGATTCCACCCCTGGCATGGCACCGATCTCCCTGGCCAGGGCCGTGGCCCGATCCCGATCCTGCCGGGCCAGCCGGAACTCCATTGAATAGGGCAGGGGGTTTTCATCCAGTTCGTCGAGCAGACGGGATTCGTCCCCCATCATGGTTTTCAGACGGGCGGCGGCCTCCTTGGGCGCGATGATGGTCAGATCGGTCACGCCGGGATGGCCTTTGATCGCCTTGCCGACCTGCAACAACTGCTCCCGCTCCACGGCACGCTGCATGAATACCGTCACCAGGTTCTCGTCTTCCCACTGGCTCAGGGCGCTGTTGGCGTTGACCAGCAGCAGGGCAAAGGTGCCGTGGATGGTGAGAGCCAATGCGATGACGATGGTGGTGGTCCAGTGCGACAAGGATTTGTCGGCGAACGGACGCCAGGCCCGTTGCAGGGCGCGCGCATGAAAGTTGCGCGTCACCGTCGGATCGACCGGCGGACGCTGGGCAGCCGGCACAGAGGGACGCAGATTCATGGCGACTCACCGGGGTCATCATCGGAAAAAACGGGCGTATGGATCAACTCCCCATCGCGCATTGCGATGCAGGGATGACCGGTTTCCGCGGCCAGATCCAGATCATGGGTCGCCACCAGCAGGGTGGTTCCTTGTTGATGCAGCGCGTCGAACAGGGCAATGATGTGACGGCCCATCTCCTTGTCGAGGTTGCCGGTCGGCTCGTCGGCGATCACCAGCGGAGGCCGGTTCACCGTGGCACGGGCAATGGCCAGCCGCTGCTGCTCGCCGCCGGACAGGGAAATCGGATTTTGATGCATCCGCTCCAACAGGCCGACATTTTGCAAGGCACGGCGTACCTGACCGGGAATGCGCGCCGGATCGTGTCCCGCCACCTCCATGGCCAGGGCCACGTTGTCGAACACCGACCGGTCATAAAGCAGTTTGAAGTCCTGGAAAATCACGCCGATCCCCCGTCGCAGCGCCGGGAGTTGCCTGCGGGTCAGTTGGGCCACGTTGCGGCCATCCACCATCACGCTGCCTTCGGTGGGGAGCGCCGCACGGTAGATCATGCGCAACACCGTGCTCTTGCCTGCCCCCGAATGGCCGGTGAGAAAGTGGAACGATCCTTTGGGCAACGAAAAAGAGACCCGTTTCAGGGCCTCGTATCCGGTGGGATAGCGCAAGGTGACTTGGTGAAAGCGGATCATGGGGCCATTTTCAAGGATCGTGAACACCGGAAATGGGGAGCAGCACCCGAAGCTTCAATCCGCCCATGTTAGCGCGTCGCGGGCCGGACCACAAGACGGCGGTCGCAACGATGTGTTTTTCCGGATTTTGTGCGCCCTGGTAAGGCGTGTGGCGTTGTTTCATGGGGCGCAATTCAGCTATAATGGCCAAGTGGAGTCGTGCCAGCCCGCTTGCCCGAGTGGAGTCGAGACGTGATTGTTCAATGCGAGAGCTGTCGTGCCCAATTCGATGTGGATGACGACATTTTGCGACCGTCGGGACGCAAGCTGAAGTGTTCTCAATGTCAGGCGGTCTTTTTTCAGCCTCCGCCCAAGGGCCGGGCAGCCAAAGAGGATGCGCCTGTTGCCGCGCCGGCAGCCGCTGCCGCAGCCACGGAACCGCGTCCCCCTGCCGCGCCCTCCCATGCCCAACCCCTGATCGACACCGAAACCACCCGTCTTTCGGACTACGGATTCGCGGAGCAAACGAACGACGATCCTCCGGAAGACGACGATCTGCTCGCCGGGCTGGAAGAACCGCTCGTGGATTCGGATGTGGACGATGGCCTCGATGGGCTGGAAGAGATCCAGGTCGATGACGCCTTCGACGGCAACCTGGACGAATTCGAAGAGGGAGAGGAGGCCAGGGAAACCCGGCACCAGCCATTTTCAGAACCCGAAGAAATCTCCGCCGATGAGGCCATGGACGGCCTGTTCGGCGACATGGCCGAAGACGAAGACGAACTGCCGGACAGCGAAGGGCTGATTGCAACCTATCTGCGCAACGACGACGACGAGGAAGAGGAAGAAAATCTGTATGCGGCGCATGCCCCGACCGTGCCGCCACCGATCGTGTCGCCCCCCCCTCCCCCGCCGCCCGCTGCCCCGCTCGACGACGAAGACGACGCCGAAACCGTACTGGGGATCAAGCAGCGTCTCGCCCTGGGCAAACCCACGGCCAGAGAGCTGGAACTTGCAAGATTGGCACAAGAAAAGCAAGCCACTCCTCCACCCCCTCCGCCACCACCGCCACCGCCACCGCCACCACCGGTGAAACCGGAGCCGGTCGTGCAAAAACCACAACAGGAGACCTTCATCGAAGTGGAGCAGAAATGGGAGAGCGCCGACTCCTCGGACGAGGAGGAACCGGACGAGGAGGAACATCCACCCCGCGCGACCCCCGGCAGCGGCAAACTGTGGGCCTTGGCTCTGTTGCTGCTGCTGACCCTGGGCGCGGGTCTGGTCACCTTGACCGACTGGTGGAGCTATCGACGTTTTGACTGGTTCAGCGACTATCGGTTCACCGAGGCCAAAGGAGAATGGCGCCGCTATCCCTATGGCATGGTGTTGACGGTTTCCGGCTCGCTGGTCAACACCAGCCGCATGGTCCATACCGTACCGGGCATCCGGGTGGTGCTGCTGAACGATGCCGGTCTGGAGGTCGCCTCGGCAGTGGGTTATCCGGGCCGGGTGATCGAGGACAAACTCCTCGACGACAGCAGCGAAAACGCCCTGCGCACCATGTCCGGATTGCAAGGCGAAGAGAAAAAATTGAAAATCAACCGGATGATGCCCGGCAGCGCCGCGCCCTATCAGGTTCTGTTCCTCAAACCTCCGGCCGAAAGCAGCCGTTTCCGGCTCGAACTGCTGCTGTCCGAAGGCAAGGGAGCGACCAGCAAGGAAAAATCCCTGCCAGGCAAGGATGGCGCGGGGAGCAAACCATGAGCGCATTCCGACGCCCGGACCGACGTGTTGCGGATCCGCTCCTCGGGCTGCTGCTGTCCGCCTGCCTGCTGTCGGGATGTTCCAAGACCGAAGAGAACAAACAGGCCACACCGGAAAAAACCACTGCCTCGACGCCTGCCGCCGCGCAACCGGCCCGCGCCGAAGTCACGGCGCCTCTCGCCCAGACCATGCCCGCCACCCCGCCCCGCTCCGGACGGGTGGTGGAAAGCAAACAGGTGGGTTCCTATACCTTTGTTCTGGTGGAAACCGATGGCGCCCGTTACTGGCTGGCCACCAACCCTTTCAAACCCGCAGTCGGCGATCTGCTCCATTGGGAGGGGATCACCCATCAGAAAAATTATTACAACAAAACCCTGAACCAGACCTTTCCCCTGATGCTGTTCGTCAATGCGCTTCAGACCGGTCCGATACCAGCGGCAACCGCCGTCTCCGGCACCCAGAACAAAGGCCGGGTCCATGCGGTGCTGCAATCATCGGGTTATACCTATCTGCAAATCGACAGCGCCAACGGTTTCTGGATCGCCGCCCCCAACATCCGGGTCAAGGAGGGGGATACCGCGTTGTGGGGTCAAGGCACCCTGCTCAAGAATTTCACCAGCAAGACCTTGAACCGCACCTTCGACGAGATTCATTTCCTCGGCAGCATTCAGGTCGAACCGGTCTCACCCCCGCCAAAGGCGCCAAATCAGCAGGCCGACAAACAGCAGCCCCAACTCCAGCGCGCCGCTCCACAGCAGGAAACGCGTGATCCGGCGGTGCGCCGGAAGGAGAGTGGCAAACCAGTCCAGAAACCAGCGGAAGGGAAGACCCCACCCCAGAAGCCTGCGCCAGCCAAGGTGCCGCCGGAGCGCCAATGACCACGGCAACAGACCGTGATCGCTCTCCAGACTGCGTTCGTTTGGCGCCTCCGGTTGTGCGGAGTGGGGATGATACAGTTCCAGCAGCGTCAGCACCGTTCCCTGCTCCGGATGGCTCTCCCAGGTGATTTCCAGGCACTTCAGCCAACCTTTGTCATAATGGATCCGCCAGCCATTCGACAGAGGTTCGGCATGCAGTTGACGCACGACACGCAGACCGTTTTTTTCATTCTCTCCTTCGATCCGGACCTGCCATCCGGGTTCCAGCCTGCGGGATGACGACTCCCAGCGTTCCAGACGCCAATAGGGATGCAGACCGAACAGACGGCGCGCATCCTCTTCCACGAACCGGGCCACGGCGGCAACGTCCCACCAGGGGATGTGCAACGTGACCCAGTTGTGGTTGCTCTCTTCGGAACCATTCATGGCCGGTCAATCGCAGGGGGCTGAACAATATTCCATCATTGAAAGAAAAGAAGGGGTCTGGGGGATTCTTCCCTCAGGATTTTCACTCTAAACAAAAAATTTTTAAAAAGGTTTTGATTTTAAAGTCAAAACCCTGGAGGAACAATCCCCCAGACCCCTTCTTTTTCTTCAATGGTTGGATTGAGAAGACCAGGGGGCAATGACCAGCGGCACGTTCAAACCACGCAAAACCGTATCGAGCGGCAAATGATCCCGCAACCCGGCCACCCCCTTGGGCCTCCGGGAGCCGATCACCACCAGCACCGGCCTCAACTCCCGCGCCAACTCCAACAAACAGGTGACAGGCTCCCCGACACGCAACCAGGCACGATGCTCAAGATCCAACGCCTGACACCGCTCCCGGAAGGCTTGAAGATGATTCTGAGCATCACATACCAACTGATGCTCCAGATAATCCCCGAAAGCATCCCGAGTGGAGGCGTTGTTGAGCCAGTCATCGCCCATCATCTCGCCCCACAACGCAGGCACCACCAACAAATGATCGATCCGCGCCCGCCAACGCAAAGCCAACTCCAACGCCAAAGGCTCGGCACGCCGGGCACCCTCGGTGCCGTGATGGGCAAAAAGCACGGAAACGCCCCCCTCCGGTTGCACGGAAGAGGGCGTTGGTTCAACCATGACCCAGCACCATCAATATACTGACCGCAATCACCAACGCCACGATCAGCGCGGCAAGGTCTTCCAGACGATCGCTCTTGAAAATGGAGAGCGGCGTCCCACGATCAAACATCTTCTTTTCCATGGACGCCCCCCTCACACGCTCTTGGAGATGAACAACAAAACCACAGCCAACGATCCCACCGCCTTGATCAACCCCACCACCGAACCGATCACCAGCGGCGTGCCTCCGGCCTGACGAATGGCCCGTCCGGTGATCTGCATGCCCAGACCGATCAATCCCAGGGCAAACAGCCAGGCAATCCAATCCCGGAACGCCCGAATCACCGGGGAATCGTGCCAGGCCGCCTTGCTGGCGTTTTCCAGAATCCCCTTGACGGCATTGTCAAGTTCCGGAATCCTGGCCACTGCCTTGAGGGTGTTGTCCTGGTCGCGGGAGGTGAGTTTGCGATTGGCGATCAGATCCTTGAGCGCCCTGGTCTCCTCCGGATTGCGCATTTGGGCCAACGCCCCTTCCAAAAGACGCACCTGCTTGGGTTTGACCAGTTTTTCCTCCTTCACCTTGTCGCCACTGAAAAATTTGCCCTGATAATGACCAGCCGGAGCGAACAGCCCCATGGAACTCAAGGCAAACATCAGAATGAACCCAAGCACGAAGATCGGGAATTTGCTGATCAACACATGGGTCAAATCCACCTTGGCGGCATTTTCCTCATTCTTGACATACCAGGCCGCCAGCCACAACACGATGATCGGCAGAAACAACACCCGGGTGATGTTGAAAATCTCCGCCACCTTGAGGGTTTCGATCCCATCCGGATCATAGGCCAAGGCAGCGCCTGCCACCTGAGCCGAGTTGAGAATGCCGGTTCCGGCCCAGGCGCCGAATTGCACCGGCGTCATATTGAACAGATGACCGACCGTGGGGAAAATGAACATGCACAACACCCCCCAGGCCAGAATGGTGCCGATGGTGTAGGCAATCTCCGAAGCCTTGGCCTGCACCACGGGCGAGGCGGCCACCGTGGCCGAAACCCCGCACACCCCCATGCCAGCCGAAAGCACGCCGGTCATGGAGTTGCCCGCCCCCATGCGCCGCCCCATGATCAACACGATGCCCACCGAACCCAGCACGAAAATGCCGATCATTCCCACACTCAGGGCGCCCAACTGCGCCAACTCGGCGGCACTGTAGAGCGTGCCCAGCAGAATCACGCCGGTCTTGAGAAACAGACGGGACAACCGCACCCCATTGGCCGCCCAGGCCGGAATGCGCAAGACATTCACCACCAGAATGCCAACGACAATCCCCAACACCACATAGTTGAGGTTGAAAATCTTGGCAAAGTCCCAAGAGAGGGTGCCCGCGTCTTTCACCGCCTTGCCCCAGTTGGCAAAAATCGGATCCAGTCCCCAGCGGACCACCAGGGCGATGATCAGAATGAATGCCACCCCCGGCACCGTGGAAACCAGATAATCCAACTGACCGGGCCTGGGATTCCAGGACAGAACGAACAGTCCGATCAGGGTGAAAGCTCCGCCGAAAATAAAGGAGAGTTTGGCCTGAAAGGCTTTCTCCTCATCGAATTTGGATTTGGGCATGGTCATGGTCGGAGCCGGCTCTTTCTTGGCCGCCGCCTGTTCGGTGGCCACCCGCAATTCGGCCTCGAACTTCTCCTTGACCCCGACATGATCCTTGTAAGCCGACTGTTGCAACGTGGACTGCCAATGATCGACCGCGCCCAGATGATTGAGCGTTCCCCACAACAGAATCAGCAGGCCGATGATCAGCAACGCGGGTGATTTATGCGTGTATATCATGAGCTCCCCCCAGGTTCCGGCCTTACTCGATGGGCAGGTTGCGGGCTTTCCAGTCCGGGAATCCGTTGCGGTACCAGTGCAGATTCTTGTATCCCGCCCGCGCCATCACCGTGACCAGTTTGAAGGATTTCCAGCAGGTGCTGGCGTTGCAGAAGACTACATAGGTCTTGTCCTTGTCCGGGATCGCGCTGAGATCGTATTTGTCCTTGGCAGCGTCGAAATCGACCGCCTTGGCGCTCACTTCCGGATCATAGGGCACGGAGATGGCCCCTTTGAGGCTGCCATCGGCATATTCGGCGGCTTTGCGGGCATCCACCAGAATCGCCCCGGCGGCCTGAAATTTCTGCACACCATCGGCATCCACCATGTGTACTCCCTCGGGCGGAGTGGTGGGCGTCTGGGGCGGGTCGCCGGCATGAGCCGCACCGATCAGCAGGGCCAAGGCGATGGCAGCAGTTTTTACGAGACGCAAAGAAACAATTTTGGTCATGACACTCTCCCTTGCTTGAAATGGCGGACAGACAACGGACACCGAGAGAGTATAGATCTGCGCCAAGGGATGTCAACCCAATCATTGCAAGAAAAGCGGGGATCTTGGGGATTCTTCCCCCAGGGTTTTGACTCTAGAAACAAAAAATTTAAAAAATTTTTATTTTTAAAATCAAGACCCTGGGGGAAGAATCCCCCAGACCCCCGCTTTTCTTGCAATAATTTTATCGCGCTCTGCGGATCAGGGTAAAGAGAATCTGCGGATCAGGGAAAGAGAAAATTCAGGGTGCCCGAGACGCTTTTGTGCTCGTTGGCCGACCGGTTGAAAACCCCGATCGCACCCGCAATCTTTTGCCCACCCCCCAGCACCACATCGTCATCGTGCCCGGTGTTCAAGGCGCGGGAGAGTTCCAGATTCCAGAATCCATCCCGCCACACCCCCTTGGCGCTGACATCGATCAGACTGCCGGCTCCGCTCCCAATGATCTCGATTCCCGGCAACTCCTCGGCCCCTTTGGTGGCTGGCGCCTTGGTGTTTTTGTAAAACGGCTCTCCTGCGTCATTGCGTTTCACCAGATAGGTCGTCCCCTTCGGACCGAGAAATTCCGAAGCGTCTTCCACCGGATCGACGCTGATCAGATGGGACTGATCTTCCGCCAGACCGGCCAGATTGCTCCGCCCGGCAGACCAGCGCCAGACATCGACCTGATAACTGGTCGGACTCAACATGCAGGCATCATAGCTGCCGCTGCTGTGGAACCGTACCACGAATTGATCATCCCGCAACTCCTGGCGCTGATATTTGCCCTCGCGCCAACGCCAGGGACGGAATTTTTCATCCGGGGCATCATCCGCCCAGCGGGCCGCGAAATAGACCCGATCCCCGTGCACGCCGACCCGCAACGCCACCTCGGCCTGGCCGACCCGATTCTGACCATCCTGTTCCAGCGTGGGAGCGATGGGAATGGTCTGCGCCGCCACCCCTTCCCACTCCCCCAGGTCGCCATCCACCACCGGAGCGACCGGCAGCGTCACCACCTGAAAATCCCGCGCCGGCAACATCGGCGCCACCGGCATGAGATCAGCCGCTCCTCCGGCCAAAGCCCAGGTCATGGCACTCAAAGCCGTGGCTGCAAAAAGCATGTTGCGCATGGCACCACCACCGCTCATTCGATCACCACCGACCCTTCCATGCCCTGTTGCCGATGATCCGATTCGGTGCAGTACAAGGGATAGCTCCCCTTGAGCACCGGCACGAAATACAGATCCAACTGTCCCCCATTGGGCATCATTTCCAGAGCCAGGAAATAGGGTGCCTTGATTTCGCCATCCTTGTCCGACTGGACCTTGCGTGTGGCAATGGCCTTGAAAAACTCAGGAGCCGTGAAATAGTGTTTCTTCTCCCCGACATTGCGCATCGACAGCTTGTAAGGCTGACCCGCCTTGAAAACCAGTTTCTCCGGGGTGTAGCTGTGTTCCTTGAGTTCCACCACCACGGATTCCATGGCTTTCCAGTTGGCGGCATCCACGATCTCTTTGCGTTTTTCGATGGGATCCATGGCCGCATCTCCGGCCAAAGCCACCGGAGCCGCAGCGACCCACAGACCCAGCGACAGCAACCCGACAGACAGATTCGACATTTTCATATGTGTTCTCCTGATTGAACCGCGCCCACTTCGAAATAGACCCACTTTTGAAAGAAAAGAGAGGGTCTGGGGGATTCCTCCCCCAGGGTTTTGACTTTAAACAAAACATTTTTAAAAAATTTTTGTTTAAAGTCAAAACCCTGGGGGAGGAATCCCCCAGACCCCTTC
>JADFWP010000068.1 GCA_015234115.1 Magnetococcales bacterium | reverse complement strand
TTTAAAGTCAAAACCCTGGGGGACGAATCCCCCAGACCCCCTCTTTTTTTTCAATCGTGGGATCCAAGAACAGCCTCCGGGGATTTGATGATGATGAAATCGTGTGTCCGACCCAATATCCGCGCCCTCACGGCCTACGCTCCCCCCTGGACCGGTCTGGATCGCACCCGGTATGTGCGTCTCGATCTGAACGAAAACACCCGCGCCCTGCCTCCGGAGATTCTGCCGGTATTGGAACGGCTGTTGAGCAGTGGTACGGCCTCCCGTTATCCGGAGTACCACACCTTTTTGCCTCAACTCGCGCAACACCTCGGCGTGCAGGAAAACCAACTGATCATCACCAACGGCTCGGACCAGGGGATCGAAATCCTGCTGCGCGCCTTTCTCAATCCCGGCGATGGTCTGGTGGTGGCGCAACCGGAGTTCCCGATCTTCTCCCATGTGGCCCAGGTGATCGGCGCGCGCGTGCAAGGGGTGCCGTTCGACGCGGAAATGATTTTCCCTGCCGAAAAATTTTTGGATGCCATTGACCACAACACCAAGCTGATTGTGCTCATCAACCCCAACAACCCCACCGGCTCCACCATCCCCCTGGAGACCATTCGCACCGTACTCACCCGCCACCCCGACATCCCGGTATTGCTGGATGAAGCCTATTATGAATTCACCGGCGTGACTTGTCTCAACTGGATGAAAGAGTTCGATAATTTAATTCTGGTCCGCACCTTTTCCAAGGCCTATGCCATGGCCGGTCTGCGGCTTGGCTATGTGATCGCGCCACCTGAATTGATCCAGGAACTTTACAAAGTGCGCGGTCCTTTTGATGTCAACGCCTGTGCCGTGGCCGTCGCCGCCACCCAACTCACCCTTCCCCACGCCCAACGCTATGTGGAAGAGGTGATGACCCAGGCAAAACCCTTTACCGAGAATGCGTTACGCACCCTTGGCATCAAATTCTACCCGGCGGCAGCCAATTTCATGCTGGTGGAACCCACGGATCGGGATTATGTGGTCAATTATATGAAACAAAACGGTATTCTGATCCGACCGATGGTCGCGCCCGCTTTGAAAAAGACCTTCCGGTTGACCATCGGGGTGCTGGAGGAGATGAAACGGTTTGTGGGGGTGCTGGAGGGGATGGGGTGAGAGGTTGTGGCAAATGGCGACTGAAAAATAATAGGAAGGGTTGAAAAAAGTGCTTGATTTTTTCGTTTAAGAAGCTTATTAATAAAAAAATAAATCCGATCAACGGAGAGTGTTGTTTCTGAAGAATTTATCACCTTTTGCAAATTACAATCAAGGTCTGTATGACACAAAATCAAACGGTTACCGCAGGAAAGAACACAGTTTTTTTTGAGTTACTAAAAGATGTCAACAATCGCTATTTTCAGGATATGCTAGATATTTATGTAGAATCATTCCCAGAGAACGAGAGGCGGCCAAATCATGAAATCGTAAAAAGCATCACAGAAGGTAGAGAAATTTGTTATATTGGCCTTAAAGATTTTTGTGTTGTTCTCTTCGCCCTTTTGTGGCCTATAAATGGTACAGATTTTATTTTGCTTGACTATTTAGCTACAAAAAAAGGACTTCGTCGATCCGGTTTAGCAAAATGTTTTCTAAGTTTTATTTCGCAACAATTATCCCTGGAAAATAAATATTTAATTTTAGAGGTAGAAGATCCGAATTTTGGGGACAATACGAACGAAAGAAAAGAACGAATTGAATTTTACAGAGAAATCGGGGCTAAACAATTGCAAGGTGTCAGCTATATCCTTCCACCTTTACAGGGAGGAAGTGAAACACAAATGATCCTGATGATTTCCCATTCATTCCCTTTCAAAATTATCGAAGGAAACCGTGTATGGGATCTGATAGTCAAAATTTACTCGGGACTATACAAAATCTCTGAAACAAGCCCTCTTCTCGACAGAATAAGGAAAACTCTCAGTGAGCATATCGAGATTCTTTAATAATTTATCGACAAAAATACTAGAATTTTATGGCAGTGTCGCCAGAAATTTTATTCTTCTGGAGGCAATAATTAGCATTCTTTTGGTGGGGGTTATTGTCTTTTCGACATTAATATTTATAGTATTGGTTTGTTGTGACTCTTGGTCCGACAATATTGCCAAAACATATTTATTACCATATATTATGTGCGTGTCTGTATTCTTCTTAGGTGTTGGTGGAAAAAATCGCGCAACAGACGACAAACAAGCACGAATTTATCAGGATTTCGACAGACAGTATCAAGAATTGTTGAAAATAGTTATCACGCATCCAGATGCAGCCACACCTTCAACTGATTTGCAGAAATATAATGCATTTGCGTTCATGATGTGGAATTTCCTCGAAACAATCTATGATTATACAAAAGGTAGCGGAAAGAAAGAGATTGAATATAGAGACTTATGGAATACTTGGGGGGTTATTGTTCTAACGGAAATGAAAAACCACCTAAATTGGTTTGAAAAGAACAATAAGGGTAGATTTAAGGAAGAGTTTATTGCCTGGACGAAAAACACCTTAGAAAACCATATAGAGCTAAACAAAAGAACTTGATCGTTCAGATATTAACTCATGAACATCATGCGTGAGCCTTGTTATGCCGTGAAATTATAGCGTGCCACATGGCATAACTTGTCATAGGCGCTGCTCTAATTTTTCCAACTCACCCCACCCACCCAAACCGCTCCGGAATCTCAATCCCGAACGACGAATCCGCCCGTTCCCCCTGCGCGGTGAAGATCCGCAACCCGCCGGTTTCGCCCACCAGCCAGCACTCTTTGGCGCCGCGCGCGAAGTAGAGCGCCATTTTCCATTGCAGTTGGCGTTCGCTGTTGGACGGCGAGACCACCTCGACACACAACTCCGGCGCCACCGGAAACGGGGTCTGATCGCCGTATTGCGCCATGAAACCATCCGAACACCAGGCGACATCCGCCACCTTGACCCCGGCGTCGGTGTCGATGGAACATTCGGTGATGGTCATTCCATGCCCCATGCCATTTTCAATGAGATTCGCGACGCGACATTGAAACCGTCCATGACGGTTGGATGCTGGCGACATGACGATCTGCCCCCATTCGTTCAGTTCGATTTTGTACGGCAGATCCTGCAAAGAGGGATCCTGTAACACCTCAGCCCATTGCATGATGCGCTCCTCGTCTCGAATGCCAAGAACATCGATCCCCTAACTCAATGCACCCACCCAAACCGCTCCGGAATCTCAATCCCGAACGACGAATCCGCCCGCTCCCCCTGCGCGGTGAAGATCCGCAATCCGTCGGTTTCGTCCACCAGCCAACACTCCCTGGCGCCGCGCGCGAAGTAGAGCGCCATTTTCCATTGCAGTTGGCGTTCGCTGTTGGACGGCGAGACCACCTCGACACACAACTCCGGCGCCACCGGAAACGGGGTCTGATCGCCGTATTGCGCCATGAAGCCATCCGAACACCAGGCGACATCCGCCACCTTGACCCCGGCGTCGGTGTCGATGGAACATTCGGTGAGGAGTCTTCCATGCCCCATCCGCTGATCGATGGCGCGCGCGATTTCGTATTGGAACGAAGCGTGACGGTTGGATGCTGGCGACATGACGATCTGCCCCCATTCATTCAATTCGATTTTGTACGGCAGATCCTGCAAAGAGGGATCCTGTAACACCTCAGCCCATTGCATGATGCGCTCCTCGTCTACGAAATCCAGGGGAAATGCGCCATTCCGGTCGATTGCATGACTTCAGGATAACCCTGGCCAACCGGGTCTGTCAAATCTCGCTTCACGGCTTTGCGTATTCCGGGCTTGCTTTCTTATTTGAGAATGGGTATCATTATAAAATTTTCCACCCTTTGCCAGGCACGTCAGATTCCATGAATCCAGCCCCGCCGTTGCTCACCCTCGAAGCCATCACCTGTGGCTATGATCCGGCCAAACCCGTGGTGCGCGATTTGTCGTTCCATGTGGCGCAGGGCGAGATGATCAGCCTGCTCGGCTCCAGCGGTTGCGGCAAGACCACAGCCCTGCGCGCCATCGCCGGCTTCACCCCGCTGCTCTCCGGCTGGATCACCCTCCAGGGTCAAACCCTTTCCAAACCCGGCTTCACCCTGCCACCGGAAAAACGGCGTGTGGGCATGGTGTTTCAGGATTATGCCCTCTTTCCCCATCTGACCGTGGAAGAAAACATCGCCTATGGCCTGAAAGGTCAGCCCAAAGAGGCGATCCGCGCCACAACCCGCGATCTGCTTCACCTGGTCGGCCTGGAATCCCTGGGACGACGCCACCCGCATGAACTCTCCGGCGGCCAGCAGCAGCGCACCGCCCTGGCCCGCGCCCTGGCCCCCCAGCCCGCGTTGATCCTGCTCGACGAACCCTTTTCCAACCTGGATGTCGATCTGCGGGAACGCCTCGGCCTGGAGGTGCGCCAGATTCTCGCCAGCCAGGGCATGACCGGCATTCTCGTCACCCACGATCAGCACGAAGCCTTTGCCTGGGGCGATCAGGTCGGCGTGCTCCACGAAGGCAATCTGCGCCAATGGGGCACTCCATTTTCCCTCTATCACCAACCCGAGGATCCCTTTGTCGCCGGTTTCATCGGTCAGGGCACCTTTGTGGCCGGAACCTGCATCGCACCCAATACCGTCCGCACCGCAGTTGGTCTGCTCCAGGGACGCGCCGCCCCGTTTCAACCGCAGGAGGGCGATCCCGTGCGCGTGCTGGTCCGACCGGATGACGTGATCCCGGATCCCGACTCCCCGATCAGCGCCGCTGTGGTCCGACGCGCTTTCAAGGGGGCCGCCACCCTGTATACCCTGCAACTCGATTCCGGGTGCCAGTTGCAATCGCTGTTTCCTTCCCATGCGGACCATGCGGTCGGCGAACGGGTCAACGTCCGGGTGGCCACCACGCACCTGGTGATTTTCCCGAACACCGGACCCGGCGCGACATTGGAATGCGTACCTTCTTCACTTATTCAATAAGATCAAGAGGAACAATCATGCTTAAATCTCTCCTGATGGCCACAACGCTGGTGACCGGTCTGCTGATCGGCCCCTCTTCTTCCTTTGCCGCAGAAGAGATCGTGATCTATTCCGCGCGCAAGGAGCATCTGTTGAAACCGATCCTCGATGCCTACCGCGAAAAGACCGGCGTGGCGACCCGCTATCTCACCGATGGCGAAGGACCGCTGCTCGCCCGTCTGCAAGCCGAAGGGAGCAGCACTCCGGCGGATCTGCTGATCACCGTGGATGCCGGCAACCTCTGGCATGCCGCCGAACAGGGGGTGCTGGCGCCGGTCGAATCCGCCACCTTGACGGCCAACATCCCGGAAACGTTGCGCGATCCCCAAAAGAATTGGTTTGGATTGTCGGTGCGCGCCCGCACCATCGTCTATAGCACCGAACGGGTCAAACCCGCCGAACTGAGCAGCTACGAGGATCTGGCCGATCCCAAGTGGAAAGGACGCCTCTGCCTGCGCAGTTCCGAAAAGATCTACAATCAATCCCTGGTCGCCATGCTGATCGCCCGGCTCGGCGAAGAGGCCACGGAGAAAATCGTCCGGGGCTGGGTGGGCAATCTGGCCGTTCCGGTCTTTTCCAACGATACCAAACTGATGGAAGCCATGGCCGCAGGCCGGTGTGACGTGGGTATTGTCAACACCTATTACTTTGGCGCGCTGCAAAAAGAGAAACCCAACACCCCCGTGGCGCTCTTCTGGGCCAACCAGGGAGGCAACGGCACCCATATCAACATTTCCGGGGCCGGGGTCACCAAACATGCCAAACATCGGCAGGAGGCGATCAAACTGTTGGAATGGCTCTCCACCCCCGAAGCGCAACAGCTCTTTGCGGAGTTGAACATGGAATTCCCGGCCAATCCGGCGGTCAAGCCCCATGCCACGGTGGCTGCCTGGGGAGATTTCAAGAGCGAATCGCTCAATGTTTCGCTGGCTGGCAAGTTCCAGACCAGTGCCGTGCGGTTGATGGATCGGGCCGGTTATAAATAATGACCCATTCCGCTGTTTCCGGCTGGCGCTGGAGCGTCCTGGCCTGGGGATTTTCTCTGATCATACTCATTCCCATCGGGGTGATCCTGTCGGCCTGGATCACTCCGGAATGGGCGGTATGGCGTCATCTGGTCGATACCCTGCTCGGCGAGTTGCTGTTCCACACCCTGCTCCTGCTGATCGGAGTGACGATGTGGGTGCTGATCCTCGGGGTGGGACTCGCCTGGTTGACCGCCATGTGTCGTTTTCCGGGACAGAGGTTTTTCGACTGGGCCTTGATCCTGCCATTGGCCATGCCGGCCTATGTTCTGGCCTTCAGCATGCTCGGGTTTCTGGACTATGGCAGCCCGCTCCAGGGGTGGCTTGCCCATCAGTTCGGTCCGAACGGTTATTGGTTTCCCGATACCCGTTCTCCGGCCATGGTGGTCTTTCTGTTTTCCTTGAGCCTCTATCCCTATGTCTACATGCTGGCCCGCGCCGCCTTTCTCGGGCAGGGACAGCGCATGCTCGAAGCCTCCCGCATGCTGGGACGCTCGCCATGGGGCGCTTTTTTTCATGCCGCCCTGCCCATGGCCCGACCGGCCATTGCCGCCGGTTGCGCCCTGGCCGTCATGGAGGCTCTGGCCGACTTCGGCGCGGTATCGGTCCTCGGATTCAACACCTTCACCACGGCCATCTACAAGGCATGGTTCGGATTGTTCAATCTCACCGCCGCCACCCAGCTTGCCTCATTGCTGCTTTTGTTTGTCGCCGTGGCCGTCACCGTCGAACAACAGATGCGGGGACGGGCGCGTTATTTCTCCACCGATGGCCATGCGCCCTCCCGGGATCGCATCCGTTTGCGGGGTCTTCCCGCCCTGCTGGCCACCGGGTTGGCCAGTCTGGTTTTTCTGTTGGCCTTTGCCCTGCCCGTGGGTCAACTGCTGGTTTGGGCCTGGTCGCGTCTGGATCTGGATCTGGATGGCCGTTTTCGGGATCTGGCGCTCCATACCATTCTGCTGGGCACCGGTGCCGCGCTGCTGGCCACCCTGGCCGCGCTTTTTCTCGGCATGGTCCGCAAACGACGCGCCGGAGAACGGGCCACCCGTCTGGCTTTGCATCTGGCCACGCTGGGTTATGCGTTGCCCGGCTCGGTCCTGGCGGTCGGGGTGATGCTGACGTTGGTTTGGCTTGGCAAGGGAGTCGATGGAGTGTTCGGAACCGCCACGTCCGGCGTCTCCACCGGGTTGAGCGGCGGAATTCTGGCCTTGCTTTTTGCCTATCTGGTCCGTTTTCTCGCGGTGGCCATGGGGCCGGTGGAGAGCGGTCTGGAGCGGATCCGTCCCTCACTGGCCGAGGCGGCCCATGGATTGGGATCCTCCTCCTGGGAGGTGATGCGGCGCGTCTATCTGCCGATGCTGCGTCCGGGTCTGCTGACTGCGATTCTGCTGGTTTTTGTCGAGGTCATGAAAGAGATGCCCGCCACGCTGCTGCTGCGTCCTTTTGGCTGGGATACGCTGGCGGTGCGCATCTACGAAATGACCTCCGAAGGAGAGTGGGAACGGGCTGCGTTGCCGGCGATCGTGCTGGTCCTGGTCGGTTTGCTGCCGGTGATTCTGCTGGTGCGCAAGACGGGGCGGTCCGGGGGATAAAAGAATAATTGAAAAAAAGAGAGGGTCTGGGAGATTCTTCTCCCAGGGTTTTGACTTTAAACAAAAAATTTTTAAATGTTTTTTTTAAACCGCGACCAGCTTGGGATCATGAGTTTTTGGCCAAAAGGCGTCGCCTGCGGCAAAGCGCGCCAAAAGCAAGTCCCAAGGGCTTCGCCCCCTGGACCCCACTGACAAACGACGTATCCCATGATGGGTGCGGTTTAAAGTCAAAACCCTGGGGGAAGCATCCCCCGGACCCCTTCTTTATTTTTGAAAAGTGTGTGTTCCGAACCGTCTCTCCAACTCCCTCAGCACCTCCTCATGCCCGATTTCCAAATGGGCGAGCATGACCAGAGTGTGAAACCACAGATCTGCCGTTTCGTGAATGATGGCCGCAGGCGTACCGTTTTTGGCGGCCAGGATCGTCTCGATCGCCTCTTCTCCCACTTTTTCCAGGATCTTGTCCAATCCCTTGGCATAGAGCGTGGCCACATAGGAGGCAGCGGGATCTGCCTCCTTGCGGGCCTGCAATACCTGTGACAACCGGGTGAGGATATCCGCTTCCGGGGTCATTTCGGGGCGTAGATGTGGCTCGGGTCCATCTCCGGGGCGGCGATGGCTTTCCAGGTGCCGGGGGTCGCTTCCAGGAAGAAACAGTTGCGTCGTCCGGTATGGCAGGCCACGCCCACCTGATCCACCAGCAACAGCAGGGTGTCCTGGTCGCAATCGGTGCGGATGGCCTTGATTTTCTGAATGTGGCCTGAGGTTTCGCCCTTTTTCCAGAATTTCTGGCGGCTGCGGGACCAGTAGCAGGCCACCCCGGTATTCAGGGTTTCGATCAGCGATTCCCGGTTCATCCAGGCCATCATCAGCACTTCGCCGGTGTCGTGTTGTTGGGCGATGGCCGGGATCAGTCCCAGATTGTTGAATTTCAGGCCATCGAGATCGGGTAACGGATTCATGGGGATTGGACTCCTTGTCAGGAAAGACGCACTTCCACGGTGTGATTCCGGAGAAACTGTTTGACCTCCGGGATGGTGTGTTGACGGAAATGAAAAATCGAGGCGGCCAGGACCGCGTCGGCATGGCCTTCCCGCAATCCTTCGAGCATGTGTTGCAGAGTGCCGACTCCGCCGGAGGCGATCACCGGAATGGTCACGGCATCGGCGACGGTGCGGGTCAGTTCCAGATCGTAGCCGTTTTTCGAGCCATCGCGATCCATGGAGGTGAGCAGGATCTCGCCGGCGCCGAGTTGTTCCATTTTGACGGCCCATTCAATGGCATCCAGCCCGGTGGGTTTGCGGCCACCGTGGGTGAAAATCTCCCAGCGGATCGGGCGGTTCTGGTCATCGCGGGCCACGCATTTGGCGTCGATGGCCACGACAATGCATTGGGAGCCGAACTGATTGGCCGCTTCGCGCACGAATTCCGGGCGGAAGACGGCAGCGGTATTGATCCCCACCTTGTCGGCTCCGGCCTGGAGCAGGCGGCGGATGTCTTCGTTGACCCGCACGCCACCGCCCACGGTCAGGGGGATGAAGACCTGTTCGGCGGTGCGGCGTACCACGTCGAGGATGGTATCGCGGTTTTCGTGGGAGGCGGTGATGTCGAGAAAGGTGAGTTCATCCGCTCCTTCTTCGTCGTAGCGGCGGGCGGCTTCGACCGGATCGCCCGCGTCGCGGAGGTTTTCAAACTGCACCCCCTTGACCACGCGCCCCTCGCGGACATCGAGACAGGGAATGATACGCTTGGCAAGCATCGGAAACACCCATTTTTGTTGAAGGTAAAATTATTGAAAGAAAAGAGGGGGTCTGGGGGATTCATCCCTCAGAGTTTTGACTTTAAAAGCAGAAAAATTTAAAAATGTTTTGCTTTTAAAGTCAAAACTCTGGGGGTGATGCATTTTTGGCCTAAAGGCGTCGCCTGCGGCGACCGGAGGGCGCGCCTGCGGCAAAGCGCGCCAAACCCCTGGACCCCACCAGGGGCCAATGGCCCCTGGACCCCGCTGACGCACGAACCGGGTGCGATTCAACCGTTCTCCTCCAGCCATTGGGAGGCGATCTGGAAATCCAACCGTCCGTCGTAGAGTGCCTTGCCGCTGATGATCCCGGCGATCCGTCCGCCATTGGGAAACGGTCCCTCCTCGGCCTGGGCGTTTTCGATATCCGCCATGCACGAAATCCCGCCCGACAGAATGATCGGCACCGTGACCGTTTCGGCCAGTTCGCGGGTGGCGGCGATGTTGGGACCGCTCAAGGCACCATCTCTGGAAATATCGGTGAAGATGATTTCCGCCACGCCCGCATCCTCGAAACTGCGCGCCAGATCCAGGGCGGTGATGTCGGTGGTCTCGGCCCATCCTTCCACCGCCACCCGTCCATTGCGGGCATCGATCCCCACCGAAATCCGGCCCGGATAGAGCCGACACGCCTCGCGCACCAGTTGCGGATCGTGACAGGCGATGGTGCCGAGAATCACCGTGGAGATTCCGGCATCCAGCCACAGACGGATGGTCTCCAGGGTGCGAATGCCGCCACCGAGTTGCACCGGAATGGTCAAGGCGTCGAGAATGCTGCGCACCGCCTCGCCATTGACCGGTTCGCCGGTAAAGGCGCCATTGAGATCCACGACGTGGAGACGTTTGGCCCCCAGGGATTGCCAGTGACGCGCCATGGCTGCCGGATCGTCGGAGTAGATCGTGGCCTGGTCCATCGCGCCCTGGAACAGGCGGACGCAGTGGCCATTTTTCAAGTCGATTGCCGGGATAAGGATCATTCAGGGTCTCCATTCCACAAAGTTTTTCAAAAGTGTGAGTCCCGCCTGCTGGCTTTTTTCCGGATGGAACTGGGTTCCGAAAATATTTTCCCTGGCCATGGCAGCCGGGAAGACGATGCCGTGATCACACCAGGCCGCGATCGTGTGCGGATCTTCGGCCTGGCCATGATAGGAGTGGACAAAGTAGACCTGGGTGCCGTCTGCGATTCCCTTCCAGAGGGGATGGGGCTGTGTGGGGTGAATGCGGTTCCAGCCCATGTGGGGAATTTTCAGATGTTGCCCCGGATGGAACGGATCCGGCATGTCGTTGGCAAAACGGACCACCCGACCCGGCATGAGGTTCAGCCCTGGATGGATGCCGAATTCGTGACCTTCGGTAAACAGCAGTTGCATGCCGACACAGATGCCCAGAAAGGGTTTTCCGGCCTGGATGTGGTCGAGGATCGGCGGGATGAGTCCGGCGGCTTCCAGGTTGTGGCGACAATCGGCAAAGGCGCCCACTCCCGGCAAGACCAGATGATCGGCCCCGCGCAGATCCTCTGCCAGGCCGCTGACCCGCACGCTGGCGCCGGCGGCTTCGAGCGCCTTGGCCACGGAGCGCAAATTTCCGGAACCGTAATCGATGACCGTGATCATGACAAATCTGTTCCCAAGGTTGAAAGCGTGAATCAGGCGCTGGTGCGTTGGATATCCGCGCCCAGGGCGTGCAATTTTTCTTCGATCCGCTCGTAGCCGCGATCGATATGATAGACGCGGGAGATGACCGTGGAGCCGCGTGCCGCCAGTCCGGCCAGGACCAGAGAGGCCGAGGCGCGCAGGTCGGTGGCCATGACCGGTGCGCCGAGCAGATGATCGACCCCGTGGACTTCGGCGAGATTGCCATGGATGCGGATATCCGCGCCCATGCGTTGCAACTCCGAGACGTGCATGAAACGGTTTTCGAACACGGTTTCGGCGATCCGGCTCACGCCTTTGGCGAGGCTGTTGAGCACCAGCATTTGTGCCTGGAGATCGGTGGGAAAGCCGGGGTAGGGACAGGTTTCCAGATCGACCGGTTGCAGCACCTCCGGCCCCAGGATGCGGATGCGGCCCGGTTCGGTCAGATCCACGGTGACGCCAGCTTCGCGCAGTTTTTCGATGGGGCTTTCCAGGGTGGTCGGATCGGCGTCGGTCAGGGTGACATCCCCCTGGGTGACGGCGGCGGCCACCATGAAGGTGGCGGTTTCGATCCGGTCCGGGATGATGCGGTGTTGGGTGCCGTGGAGGGTTTCGACGCCATCGATGATCATGGTCGAGGTGCCGGCTCCCTGGATTTTTGCGCCCATTTTGTTGAGGAAGATGGCCAGATCGACCACTTCCGGTTCGCGGGCGGCGTTTTCCAGGATGGTGCGGCCATCGGCGAGGGCGGCGGCCATCATCAGGTTTTCGGTGCCGGTGACGGTGACGGGTTCGAGGCGGATGTGGGCGCCATGCAGGCGGTTGGCTCTGGCGCGGATGTAGCCTTCGTCGAGGGTGATTTCCGCGCCCATCTGGCGCAGTCCTTCGATGTGCAGGTTGACCGGTCGCGAGCCGATGGCGCAGCCGCCGGGCAAGGAGATTTCGGCCTGGCCGTGGCGGGCCACCAGCGGTCCCATCACCAGGATCGAGGCGCGCATGGTGCGGACCAGATCGTAGGGGGCGCGGAAGTTGTTGACGCCGCTGTTGTTGATCTCCACCCCGAGTTTTTCATCCACGGTGATGGCCGCGCCGTGTTGACCAAGCAACTCCAGCATGGTGGTGACATCCCGCAGATGCGGAATGTTGGAAAGATGGACCCGTTCACCGGTGAGCAGCGTGGCGGCGAGGGCGGGCAATGTGGCGTTCTTGGCCCCACTGATGGGAATGGTTCCCTGCAGGGCGTGACCGCCCCGAACGATGATTTTGTCCATGGACGAATGTACCAGTATTCATTCAATAGAGTGGGTCAGTCATCGTCGCGGGTTCAGAAGCCGTCCCGACGGCTGGGGATTGAGGTCATTTTTGGGGAGTATAGCACCCTGTGACCGGATGTGCCATTGCCGATGGTGACCATCGGGATCGATGGCCGGGAAACAGGGGGCGGCAGGTATGGTCTGATGACAACCGGGAATGAATGTTTCATGTCTTTGCTCCACGCTTCGGAACAGGGTACGGATACGTTCACGTTCAAAGCCAACGACGGGACGGTGGATTCCAGTCTGGCGACGATTACGGTGACGATTAACGCGGTGGCAGCGGAAGTGACCAACAGCCTGGGCATGACGTTCAAGCGGATTCCGTCCGGGACGTTTACGATGGGGAGTCCGTCGGAAGCGAATCAAGAGTCAATTGAAGTGCAGCATCAAGTAACGATCAGCCGTGCTTTCTGCATGCAGACAACGGAAATCACGCAGGCTCAGTGGCGTGAGGTGATGGGGAGCAATCCGTCGTATTTTTCAAGCTGCGGGGATACTTGCCCTGTTGAACAGGTTTCCTGGAATGATCTTCAGGATTTCTTTTCCCGTTTGAATTTTCGTGGTGAGGGGACTTATCGTTTGCCGACCGAGGCAGAAGGGGAGTATGCGGCGCGAGCGGGGACGACGACGGCGTATTCGTTCGGGTCGAGTGACAGCAATCTGAGCAATTATGCCTGGTGGGATTCGGGAGTTGGTGGTAATGCAAGCGAGACTCATCCCGTGGCGCAAAAATTGCCAAACCCTTGGGGTTTGTATGACATGCACGGCAATGTTTGGGAGTGGGTGGCAGATTATTGGTCCGACACTTACAGTTCCTCGGCGGTGACAGATCCTCAAGGGCCAAGTTCGGGCTCCTCCCAGGTCGTTCGGGGCGGCGGCTGGTACAACGGAGTCGGCCTCCGGTCCGCGCTTCGCTACGACAACGACCCCGGCCTTCGCTACTACGGCATCGGCGCCCGCGTTCTGAGGACTAACCCTTAGTCTTTTTATCCTTTATCCCTTAAAGCGGGCATCGCCATGTTTTGACGTTGCCTGTGTTGGGAAGTGACCACGATGGGAGATGTCGGCGAGAAGGGCGGCCCGCGCAGCGGAACGCCCGAGAGCCAACCAACCCCACAACCCTCCGCCCCCCCTCAAAGCGGGGGAATGACCTCTTCCAGGGTTTGGGCGT
>JADFWP010000067.1 GCA_015234115.1 Magnetococcales bacterium | reverse complement strand
AGTCAAAACCCTGGGGGAGGAATCCCCCAGACCCCTTCTTTTCTTTCAAAAGTGTATTTTATTCCCCATGGTTCAAAGATTCGGCCCGCTGTGCCAGGAATCCCGCAATCGCCAAGGCCCGTTGCCGACGCAACGCCTCGTTGGGCCGCTCCACCAGAACACGCACCTCCTTGATGAACTTGATGGTTCCCAGCAAAGTGATCCAAAGCGGCAGGGTGCGGGTTTCCGCCGCGTTGAGGGGGGAAGCGGCGGTGTAATGGGTGACAAAGGCATCGAAACGGGCGAAATCCGCCAGGTGGATGTATTTTTCCGCCAGGGAGAATTCAAAACCGCCATCGATCAGATCCAGCACCCGTGGGCCGTGATAGCAATTGTTGAAATCGAAGAAACGGGGCAGGCCATCCGGGGTGAGGATCACGTTTTTGGGCGTGACATCCCCATGATTGTGGACCTGGGGGCAGCCGTCGTGCAGGCGTTGACGGCAGGCGGGATCCAGGAAGGGTTGAATCTTCGGAGCAAGCTGGGCAAAGGCGGCCTGGAGTTCCGGAGTCAAGGTCGGATTGGCTTGATAGGTGGCGAAATAGGGCAGCCAGATCTGACAGGACTCCTCGAAGGTGAAGGCTGCGGGCAGGGGCAGGGGATCGTCGATTTGCACCTGATGGATCCGGGCCAGGGCGGGCGCGATCCGTTCGATGGGGTATTCGGGTTTGGATTGGGGAACGCCGGGGATGCGCTCGAACAGCAGCGCCGGAAATCCGTCCACCGTGGCTGCCGAGCCGGGCAGGGCAGGCCGGATGCGGGCCGTGGGAATGCCGCGCGCGACCAGTCCCTGGATCAGGGCCTCTTCGCAGGCGGTGTGTTCAGCGATGCGGCTGCTGTTGTAGTTGCCCGACACCTTGAAAAGCTTGAGAATCGCCTCTTCCTGGCCATGGTAGACCCGATAGAGCAGGTTTTCCGTGGAGACTTTCATCGTCTCGACGCTGGCCTTGTCCAGGCCATAACGGGCGCGCACCTGTCGGGTCAGGCTCTCCAGACCCGGCGCCGGGAGAATGCCATCCTGTGTCTGGTCATGGATGCGTTTGGCGCCGAATTTTTTCAGGAAGGCATCCTTGGCCGCCACATTTCCCCTGGAGGGAAAATAGATGTAGGCATCCACCAGATGATGCATGAAAGGCAGATGGGGATGGCGTTGACTCCATTGGCTCGTATCCTGGGCCAGCGGGATCTGGGTGATGTGATAGACCGCGCAACCGCTGGAGGCGGATTCGGGATTGATCAACTGCCAGTTGGCGGGCAGATCGGCTTCGCGTTCGGGATGGATTTCGATCAGGATGTCCACATCCGAACCGAGTTTGGCATTGGGACCGTGGACAAAAGGGGCCAGATAGTGGCCCATTTCGCCACGCAGCGCCGATCCCATCAGATAGACCCGCTCGACCGCGCCCCGTGAGCAGACCTCGGCGCGCAAGGCGGCGTGGACCCGCTCCTGAACTTCGGCTTGCGCCTTGGGATCGAAACGTACCTTGGTGGGTTTGATGAAGGTGAAATCCATGCGGGCCAGCAGGGTGCTCCAGGCCCGATAGAGTCCCTTGGCCGCCTCGGGGGGGACCGGAGCCGGGGCATAGGGAAAGATCACCTGACCATTGGCGGGAGAGTAGAGCCAGAAGGAGGGATCACAGTTCACCTGGCCCGCCTTGCCGGAGGAGATGGCGTAATAGAGATCCAGCACCTGACATTTGATGCGGTTCAGCAGATCCGGATCCAGAGCGCTCCCCTGGCGGCTCAGGAAGTCCACCAGCCGTTCGGTTTGATTCAAGCCCTTGAGGGCGCGGAAATCCAGGGTGGAGTCTTTTTTCTCGCCACGCACCAGCACCTTGAGTTGTGTGCCCTGGTAGAGGCTGCCTTCGGGGGTGTTCTCCTGGCTAAAGCCGATCTGCTTGAAAATCTCTCGCACTTTGGGCAGATGATGGGCTGCCACCCGCAGCTCCAGGGTGGCGCCCGGTCCGTTGCCGCCATCCACGAAGAAATCCAGTTCGTTGGCTTCCAGCAGTTCCAGCACCTCGTGGTAATCCGAGGCGTACGGGCCATCGGGATCGATCTGCTGGAACTGGCGGAGCAACTGCCGGAAATCGGCTTCGTCGAGCAGGAACTTGTAGTTGCGCAGGTGGAGATGATACCCGTCGGTACACGACTCGATCGATACCCGTTGCGGGTGATAGCCGACCCCGTGTTCGAGTTGCGATTCGGTCCAGATGCGCACATCCTCCTGGTTGGCGTTGGCGAGCTTGCCATCCTGGTAGTTCTTCTCATGGATGATGGTCTGGAGTTCGGTGGACTGCCTGCGAAAAATCGTGCTGAACTCTTCGAATTCACGCCGGCTCATTTCGATGCGCAGATCCCGGTAGTGAATATGAATGTTCTCTTCCATGTCGAGGAAAAGATGACGATGGCGCGGTTTGCCGAGGATTTGTCCGCGATACAAGACTTTTTTGATCACGCCCATGATGCGCAGAACTCCGGATGGCGGTCAGAATGGGAACAAGGGGTTCTTAAGGACGTCCGATCTCTTCGTCCACGGTCTGGATGATGCCCGGATCCAGGGTCAGCAGGGATTCGTCCTTGTGATCATAATCGAACTGGCGCAACAGGTAACGGATGCTGTTGATGCGCGCCAGCTTTTTGCTGTCCGAGCGGACCACGGTCCAGGGGGTGTCGGGGAAATTGGTCCGTTGCAGCATGTCGTCGCGGGCCTTGGAGTAGTGATTCCAATGGTCCAGGGCCTCCTGATCCACGGGGCTGAGTTTCCAGACCTTCAGCGGATCGGTTTCCCGGGAGGCGAACCGTTTCTCCTGCGAGGCCCGTTCGACCGAAAACCAGAACTTGATGGTGTGAATGCCGGATTCGGTCAGCATCCGTTCGATGCAGGGGAGTTGGTGGTGGAACTCTTCCACCTGTTCCGGGGTGCAAAAGCCCATCACCCGTTCGACGCCGGGCCGGTTGTACCAGCTGCGATCAAACAGCACGATCTCGCCGCCATGGGGGAGGTGGGCGATGTAGCGTTGAAAATACCATTGAGTTTTTTCGGTGTCGGTCGGCTTTTCCAGGGCCACCACGCGACAGATGCGTGGGCTTAAGTATTCGGTGAACCGTTTGATCGTGCCACCCTTGCCAGCCGCGTCCCGGCCTTCGAAAATGACCAGGAGCTTGCGTTTGTTGTTGATCACCCATTGTTGCAGTTTGACCAGTTCCTGTTGCAACGGGGTGAGAATATTTAAATAATCCTGCTCGCGCAACAGCTTGAGGATTTCGGCCTCCCGTCCCCGGATCATCTCTTCAAAGGGGATCGGATCGGGAGTGGGCAGCGCACTGGTCGGGGCAGGGGCAGGGGTGGGATTTTCGGTATCGGTCATGACGGCTCTCCGGAAAAATCTTTGAGAACAAATGAAGCGAACCCTCTGATGGTAGTCCTTCCGGGTCGCTTTTGTCGAGTTCGCGTGTCGATTTCCCCAACGATTGCGCATGTCCGGTGGCATGCCGGGCAGAATGCTGCTATGGTTTTGTTGTTGAGTGCAAGTCGCCTTTCGCAAGGAGATGGGATCATGCGTTCGTATCCGGACTATTATTACCAGCAGTCGGCGGTCATCCCGGTGCGCGGGCAGGGGGAATCGTTGCGGGTGTTGTTGATCTCTTCGCGTACCCGGAAACGTTGGATCATTCCCAAGGGGATCGTGGAGCCGGGCCTGACTCCGGCCACTTCGGCGGCCAAGGAGGCGATGGAGGAGGCCGGAATTGCCGGACAGGTCTTTCCGGAGTCGATCGGCGCCTTTGAGTACGAAAAATGGAACGGGATCTGTGTGGCCGAGGTCTTTGTCATGCAGGTCGAGGAGGTGCGCGATCATTGGCTGGAAAGTTATCGTGATCGGGTCTGGCTGCCGCTGGACGAGGCGGTGCAGCGGATCGACGAGGCACCGTTGCAGGCCATGATGCGTCAGGTGCCGGAGTTTCTGGCCCGAGTGACCGGATGCGTGCCGTGACGGGAACGCGGATTGGCGCCTGGCTGCGCCGCACCCTGACTGCATTGCTGCTGGTCGGGGGGATCGGATATGGCGGGGTGGCCGGGTATCTCTATTTTGCCCAATCCGGCATGGTGTTTCATCCCAAACAGGGGTTGGCCGCCACACCCGAGGCGTGGGGTATGGCCTACGAGGCGGTTCAGTTCGATAGCGAAGGGTATCGTCTGCACGGTTGGTGGATCCCAGGTGCTCCGGACAGGCCAGTGGTGTTGTTCTTTCATGGCAATGCCAGTGTCATTTCCGGTTTGCGCGCCCATGTGGAGCTGTTCCGGCGTCAGGGTTTGGGGGTGTTTGTCTTCGATTATCGCGGGTACGGCCTGAGCGCGGGGCAACCCGGCGAGGCCGGGGTCTATGCCGACTCTTTGGCGGCTTATGGTCAGCTCACCGGTGCGTTGCGCATCCCGGCAGAACGGATCGTCTATTATGGCCATTCGCTGGGAGGCGGCGCCGCCACTTGGCTTGCGACCCGTCATCCCCCCAGGGGGTTGATCCTGGAGGGAACCTTTCTTTCTGTGCCGGCAGTGGGCGAGGATCGCTATCCCTATCTGCCGATCCGGTTGTTGAGTCGGATCGTTTTTGACAATCTGGAGCGGATCAGAACCGTGCGTGCGCCGGTGTTGATCCTTCACAGCCGCGATGACGAGGTGATCGCTCCGCATCACGGGCGCATGCTTTTCGAGGCGGCCAATCCACCCAAGCGTTTCCTGGAGACCCGTGGCAGCCACAATACCAGTGTCAATCAGGGGGGAGCGCAGGTCGAAGAGGGGGTGCGGCGGTTTCTGGACGAGATTTTTTGAGCATGATCCGGAAAATGCGCCAGACCAGCTTCCAGGATGGGGGGAGCATCCCCTCGCCCCCAACCTTGGATCTATGGCATCTTGCCCCTGGGGGGGAATCCGGGTAAAAAAGGACCGGTATGTGGTGAAACGGATGGAGCGCTTCGGGAGTGGGCCATGAGCATGTTCTGGATCATTGGTATTATTGTTAACGTGACGTTGACCGGTCTTGGGATCTATTGGGTCTGGAGCAACCGGGCCAAGAATGATTCCGGGAAAAAATCCTGATCCGGGCGTCGGGACCCTCCTTTGTCCGTGGATCCTTTTTCTCTGCTGATCCCGGTGCTGCTGGCCCTGTCCAGTCTGCTGCACTGTCTGGGCATGTGTGGCGGGATCATCGGGGCCATCTCCTATCATCTTTCCAGCGGCGTCGCGGAGGAAAAACGTCCGATCTGGCCTTTTCTGCTCGCGGCCAATCTGGGACGGCTGGTCAGCTATGCCCTGGCCGGAGGGGTGGTGGCGATTTCTGGTCGTACCGTGTTTGCCACCTTGTCCCCGGAGTATGGTCACACCCTGTTGCAGGGGTTTGCGGGGCTGATTCTGGTGGGCAACGGGCTGTTCCTGATGGGGCGGTTTCCCGAAATGCACCGCATCGAACGCTGGGGAGGCCATCTGTGGCATCTCCTGGAACCCTTTGCCCGACGTTTCATGACGCCTCGTACTCTGGGGCAGGCGTTTCTGTTCGGGGTGGTGTGGGGATGGTTTCCCTGTTCGCTGGTTTATGGCGCCTTGCTGTGGAGCAGCGGTTCCTGTTCTGCTTTGTCGGGTGCGGCGGTCATGTTGCTGTTTGGCGTTGGCACCCTGCCGGTCATGCTCTCCGCAGGCTGGCTGGCCGGATCCCTGATCCGTTTCGGTCGCTGGTCGCGCATTGGCCGGGTGACGGCCATGATCCTGTTGGGAATCGGTATTTTCAACTTGATTTTGTTGGGCCTGGACGTGCATAATCCCCACTTGCATGAACTCAACCACTTCACCAACTGCCTGATTCCACCATGAAACCGGAACCGGAACTGCAACTGCATATGATGGGCAACTCCCCGGCTTTTGTGAGCGTGCTGCGCGCCTCACGACTGGTGGCGGCCACGGCGGCCACGGTGCTGATCCAGGGTGAGTCCGGGGTGGGCAAGGAGTTGCTGGCTCGGGCGATCCACGACGCGAGTCCCCGTTCCAAAGGGCCGTTCATCCCGGTCAATTGCGCGGCGTTGTCCGAGTCTTTGGTGGAAAGCGAGCTGTTCGGTCATGCCAGGGGGGCTTTCACCGGCGCTCTGGGGGATCGGGTCGGTCGTATCGCCAGCGCCCATGGCGGCACGCTTTTTCTGGACGAGATTGGCGACATGCCGCTCTCCATTCAGGCCAAGATGTTGCGTTTCCTGGAAAATGGCGAGTGCCAGCCCCTGGGCCAGGAACAGCCCCGCAAGGTCGATGTGCGTGTCGTGGCGGCAACCAATCGGGATCTTGCCACTCTGGTCGCGGCGCAGCGTTTTCGTCAGGATCTTTTCTATCGGTTGCAGGTCGTGCCTTTGGTGCTGCCTCCCTTGCGGGAGCGTGGCCAGGATGTCGATGTGCTGACCCAGGCGTTTGTCGCTTTTTTTGCCAAACGGCACGGTGTGGCGGCTCCGGTTTTCTCCCGTCTTGCCCAGGAGCGGTTGCGTCACTATGCCTGGCCGGGCAATATCCGGGAATTGCGCAATCTGTGCGAGCGGGCGGTGATTTTCCACGCCGGGAAGATTCTGGATGAGATTTTTGTGCAGGGACAGTTGACCCCGCATGCCGTGTCCAAGGCCGAAACCGCCCTTGCGCCGGTTGTGGCGGCGGATGCGCCTGCTCTGGCCCTGCCCAATGGCGGCATCAGCCTGGAGACCCTGGAACGCGACATGATCCGTGCGGCTCTGGTCCGCACCCAGGGCAACCGCACCCATGCAGCCAAATTGCTGGATGTCAGTCGTGATACCTTGCTGTACCGCATGAAAAAGCACGCCTTGCGTTGAATCCAACCGCGCGACAATTCTGGACGGCATACCATTGAGAAAAAAGAAGGGGTCTGGGGGATTCTTCCCCCAGACCCCTTCTTTTTTCTCAATGGTTCTGTTCAGAATCCCCAGCCTGCCCAGTTCTTGTCAATCAGAATCGACACAAACAATCCCCCCAGATAGCGCATGGAACCCATGAAATTCTTCCAGGCCAGTGGACGGTTGTTCGGATCCTTGAGCAGAGCATGGTTGAGTCGCAGGAAATCGAGACCAAACAGCATGGCGCCCACGGTATAGATCAAACCCAGTTCGTGAAAGAACCAGGGAAGCAGTGAGATGCCTACCATCAGCAGGGTGTTGGCAAAGATGATCCGTGCGGTTTTGGCCTCGCCAATCACCACGGGCAGCATCGGCACGCCGACTTTGCGGTATTCCTCTTTGAGGTAGATGGCCAGACTCCAGAAGTGGGAAGGGGTCCAGAGAAAAAGCACCAGGGCCATGAGGATCGGCAGAGTGTGGCTGTGGAGTTCGGGATGGACCGAGGTGGTCCCGGCCAGAACCGCGAAACTGCCAGCCGAACCGCCGATGACGATATTGAGCCAGGTCCGTCGTTTGAGCCAGATGGTGTAGACCACACCATAGAGAAAGGTTCCCAGGGCCAGATGGAGTGCGGCCACGGGATTGAAGAACCAGAGCAACAGACTGATGCCGATTCCGGTCAGCAGGAGTGCCAGCCACAGAATGCGGGCCGGATTCTGGTTGGAAAGGTCTGCCGCCAACGGGCGATGGGCGGTGCGGGGCATGCGTCGGTCGATGTCCCGGTCCCAGAAGTGGTTGACCACCGCAGAACCGGCTGATCCACACATCATGGCCAGGGCCAGCGCCAGAATCGCCGAGGCCCGATACTGTTCCGCCACCGCCATATGGGAGACCACGGCGGTCAGGGCGATCATCAGTCCGATTTTCGGCTTGCACAGTTCGATGTATTGAGTCCAGGTCAAAGACATGGCCGGATGCGCCTCGGGTTGCGTGTTTGTCAACAGAGAAAATCTTGTCAATTATTGAAAAAAAGAGGGGGTTTGGGGGATTCATCCCCCAAGATTTTGACTTTAAAAGCAAAACAGTTTAAAATTTTTTTGTTTAAAGTCAAAACCATGGGGGATGAATCCCCCAGACCCCCTCTTTTTTTCAATGGTTTGATACGGAATGAATTCGGTGCAGGTTAATTTTTTCAATAGACCTGGTTCACGGTGTCTTTTGTTCGGCCTTGGCTGCCGCCTTGGCGGCCTTGAGTGCCGCCGCCTCTTTGTCCTTCTGGGCGCGGAAGGCCGGATCGTATTGCTTGGAGAAATTCAGAGTCAGGAAGCCGATCAGTACCAGTGCGAGAATAAAGAAAACAATACCGGCCCGGTTCATCCGTTTGCGCAATTCCGGGGTGATGGTTCTTGGCTCCATGGGTTTTTGGCTCATATCCAGATCAAGGAAAAGAGAGAGCAGGCAGAGAGCGCCGGGGAGGGAATTCCTCCCCGGCGGTCAGGCCTTATTTGTAGTTGTACGGCGTCCAGTCGGCGTCCACGGTCACGGGTTTCGGGAAGTTGCCCGGTCCCGGAGGCGTGGCGGTGTGGGTCCACTCCAGGGAGTTGGATCCCCATGGATTGTTCGGCGCTTTTTCACCCTTGATGGCACTGATGATCCAGTTGCTGATGGTCAGCACCATGCCGATGGCCACGATGAAGGCACCAATGGTGGCCACCTTGTGATAGCCCGCGAAGTGGGCCGGGAACTGGGAGTAGTCCCAATAACGCCGGGGCATGCCTTCGACACCAATGATGAACAGGGGCCAGAAGGTGATGTTGACGCCGATGAAGTTGAACCAGAAGCCCAGCTTGCCCTGAGACACATTGAGCATTTTGCCCGAGATTTTCGGGAACCAGAAATCGACGCCAGCGAACACCGCAAAGGTGGCGAAGATGCCCATGATGAAGTGGAAGTGGGCATGAGTGAAGGAGGTTTCACCCAGATGCACCGACATGACGGTCATGGCCAGCGGGATGCCCGTAAGACCACCAATCAGCAGCAGGTAAAGCGCGGCGGTTCCATAGTACATGGGGATGTTGAAGGTGATCGCCCCTTTGTAGAGGGTGCCGAAGAGCGAGATGGTCATCAGGCCCACGGGCACGGAGATCATCAGGGTGGTGACCATCTGACCAATACGCAGCCAGTCGGGCATGCCGGAGTAGTAGAGGTGATGAACCCACACTTCGCCGGAGATCAGCACGATGAAGCACATGCCGCCATAGACCGCCGCCTTGTAGTTGAAGATGGGGTTTTTGGCCATGGTGGCAAAGATTTCGTAGAAGATGCCCATGGCCGGCAGGAAGATGACATACACCGCCGGATGGGAGTAGAACCAGAAGAGGTTTTGATACAAAAGCACGTCTCCGCCATTGGCCGGATCGAAGAAGTGGGTGCCGAGGTAGCGGTCAAACAGCAGCAGGGTGACGGCAGAGGCCAGCACCGGGACAAAGATCAACTGAATGATCAGCGCGGTGAAGCAGGACCAGACGAACATGTTGAGCTGATTCCATCCCATGCCCGGAGCGCGCATGTAGATGATGGTGACCAGAAAGTTCACCGCTGCCAGGATCGAGGAGAAACCCATCAGATGCACGGTGAAGACATACAGGGCGGTGTTGCCAGCCGTGTTGACGGAGTAGGGCGGATAGCCGGTCCACATGATGTCCGGCTTGTCCGGCACGATGAAGGTCAACAGCGCCACGACGATGCCAGCCCAGAAGAGCCAGACCGACAGGGCATTGATGCGCGGAAAGGCCACATCCTTGGCACCGATCATCAGCGGCAACAGATAGTTGGCCGCAAAACCGGTGAGTCCGGGGATGAGAAAGCCCAGAATCATGGCCGCGCCATGGAAATAGAGCCAGACATTGTATTGATCGCCACCGGTAAAGGCATCCGAGACGATGGTGGGTCCTGGGGCCGACTGTTCGATGCGGATCAGCAGGGCCATGATGCCAGCCACGGCAAAGGCGGCAATGGATCCGATGAGATAGAGGATGCCAATGCGTTTGTGGTCTGTGGTGAATATCCATTCACTGAGTTTGAAGCCAGACGATGCGGTGCTCATGCGTTCCTATCCCCTTTTGTCTTCCGAGAATATCTGTTGAAGGTCAATCGTGCGCCCGATCAGGCGCCGGCGCCCTGTTTTTGTTTTGCGACCCAGACATCGAATTCGGCCTGGGGAACCACCTTGACCTTGGTCCACATGAAGGAGTGACGGTTGCCGCAGAATTCGGCACAGGTGGCCAGGGTTTCACCTGTTTTGCTCGGATTGAACCACAGATAGGTGACGCGACCAGGCATCAGATCCTCTTTGACCCGGTAGTCGGGCAGGAAGAAGGAGTGGACCACATCCGTGGAGGTCATGCGCAGCACCACCGGTTTGCCGAGGGGGACGACCAGACCTTCACCCTCTTTGGAATCGACCACGAAAGAGGTGGTGACGCCATTTTCGTATTCGAAGTTCCAACTCCACATGCTGCCCGTGACTTTGACTTCCATGGCATTGCGCGGCACGTTGCGGTATTCGTTCCACACGGTCCATCCCTTGGCCGCCAGGAAGAAGTCATCGGCCATGAAGAGGAAGGATGGAACCACCGCAAAGCTGATGGCTGCGATCTTGCTGAGTTTTGGTCCTTCACCGATCTGGTTGGGGCGAGTGGCGCGGTATTTCCAGACCCAGTACAGGCCGGCAGCCAGGAAAATGATGCCAATGATGAACAAATCCAGCAACACATGATGCCAGAGTGTATTCCAACTGGCTGCCGGATCCGGCATGGCCACCTTCTCTCCCGCCCCGGCCATCGTGGCGGATAGTCCGAGGCCCGTCAGGACCATTGCGGAAACTGCCCGTTTCATGAATGTTCTCCTCATTTGCCAATGTTCTTGCGATGATAAATCCGATAAATCCCCAATGAACCCACCAGCAAGCCGATGCCCAGTATAAAGGATCCCAATCCAACGAAGACCGGGATGCTCAAGGAATAGCGACCTTCCTTGAAATTATAGCTGTAGCAGAGGCTTACCAAGTAATCCAGCGTCTCCGAAGGTCGAAACTGATTCGACTTTGCCTCCAACAGGGCCAACTCGATGTCCTTGGAGGAGACGTTCAAGACATTCAGATAACGGGCCACCCGACCCTCCTGAGTCAAGATCAGGATCAGTGTCGGATGAAAAAACGTCTTGTCCCGTGGTGACCAGAAAAACTTGTACCCCACCTTGCCCATCTCGGATTGGATCACCTCGGGATTTTCGTACCGGGTGAATCGCCATCCCCGGATGGGATCATCGGGAAGGTCCAACTGTTTGACAAATTTTTCCAGACTGGCTGTCGTGTCATTTTTGTCAAAGGAAACAAACACCACATTGAAACCGGAACCGGCCGACAGCGACTTGATATCCTTCAACAACTCCTTCAACGCAATCCCGACGTTGAAACAGGCGCCATCGCAGGTATAGTAGGCCGGAACCAACACAAACGGCAAATTGGGCAGATCTCCGAATTGGATCGGGGCGCCCTTTTCATCCAGCAGGGTCACCTCGTTGCCAAACTTGACGCCGAGAAATTTCTGTTCGTCGATGCGGAAGAGACCCGGATCGATATCGGAGTATTCCGTGGGTTTGGAAAAAGCCCATGCTCCGCTTGTCATTGTGATCCAGGCCATTATGGCGGCCAGCCATGAGATCCACCGCATGCCCATTGTGTCGCCCGTTTTCTGATTCTGGTATCAGGATGGTGCCGGACCATTTCCTGAGCGTGTCGAGGAGATGGTCCGGTGATTTCCGTCACGGTTTTTACCAGTAATAGACCTGGGAGACCACGAAGAACCACACCACATCCACGAAGTGCCAGTACAACCCGACGCAGAAGGTCAGATATTTGTTGGTGCGTCCGGCCATGGCGGCGATCAGGACGGTCAGGAAGGAACCGAGTCCGACCACGACATGGGAGGCATGGAAGCCGGTGATCGAATAGAACGCCGTGCTGTAGGCATTGGTGGAGGGTTTGAAATTCATGTGGAAAAGGTGCTGGTATTCGTAGATCGTGCAACCCAGGAAGATGGCGCCGAGCACGATGGAGATCAGCAGCCACAGGCGGAATCCGCCGAGGTCGCTGTGTTTGATCTTCTCTTCAGCAATGTGATAGGTGGCGCTGGAGCTGACCAGAATAATCGTCATGATGATCGGCAGAACCAGGTTCATATCAGTGGGAGTGCCCGCCGGTGGCCAGTTCGGACCTGCCGAAAGGCGCATGGTCCAATAGGAGGCAAAGATTCCCATGAAGATGAAGACTTCGGAAACAATGAAAAACGGCAGCGCGATGGGGGTGAGACCTTCCATCACCGGTTTTTGCGTCAAGGCTTCTGCGGTCCAGATGGCGATTCCCGCCAGCAGCAGCGGCACCCCGATGCCTGCGCAGATCTGGGTCCACAGGATGTTGCTGTAGCTGAACCAACTGACAAAACCAAAAACCACTGAAAACAGGACGCCTCCGACAATCAACATGGGGGCTGCGCTGGTCTCCCAGTGGTGCGCATGGGCATGCGCGGATGCGGCATTCGACATTGGCATTCTCCTGAGTTTTATTAATGAATCGCTACGCGGTTTCCGTGCTGCGGGCAAAGTGGATGGAACTTTAGCACCAAATTTTGGTCGCTGAAGATAGCATCCGATCGGAGGAGGTGTCAATCTCAAATTTGACAATTGTCAAAAATTGCTGACCTGTTTCTTGTATATGTGTAAGCAATTGTTATTGTTTTTTGCGACGGTCTGTGATAGAAAAAAATGGACCCGTGCAGTGTAAATCGCATATGATGCATCATGGTTGATGTGAAGAGTATCACCTGGTGACCATTGAACTATGGATAATGCAACGATGAGATCTGCAGAATTTTCTGGAAAAAATGTTTCCAGTCCCGCTGATTCCGAGTGTCCGGACAAGACCGAAGTCGAATGCCGGCAGTGCGGGTTGTTTGGTTTCTTGCAATTGTTCGAGGGATTGCGCCTCGATCTTTCGAACCGTTTTCTTTCGCGCCGACTCCCGGTTGCCAAGGGGGATCGATTGTTTGCGGCAGATGATCCGTTTCGTGGTATTTATGCGGTGAAGAGTGGCTGTTTTAAAAGTTATTCGGTTCTGGAATATCAGGGAGAACAAATTTCCGGATTTTATTTGCCTGGAGAGTTGCTGGGATTGGATGCAATCCGTGCCGGTGTTTATGGCTATCATGTCGTGGCGCTGGAGACCAGCAGTGTGTGTCAGTTGCCGTTCTCGCATATTGACGATTTGCAGGGGGAACTGGTTTCTTTTCAGGAGCAGGTGATCCAGGTGCTGGTGGATCAGGTGCGGCATGATCAGCGTCAGACTTTGCTGGTGGGCAGGCGGACCGCCGAAGAGCGTCTCGGGGCTTTTTTGCTGAATCTGGCCGAGCGTTTTGAACGTCATGGGTTTTCCGGGGGGGAGTTCCGTCTGCCCATGTTGCAAAACGATATCGCCAATTATCTCGGACTTTCCATCGAAACGGTCAGCCGCACGTTGCGGGCTTTTCGTGAGCAGGAACTGGTGAGTATTCAGGGAAAGCGGGTTCGTATTCTCAATCCCGTTTGTCTGCGTTCCATCACTCAGTATTGCGCGACCACTCATGCGGGCGGTTGATCCGGGTGCAGGGCAATCTGTTGAAAGAAAAGAAGGGGTCTGGGGGATTCTTCCCCCAGGGTTTTGACTTTAA
>JADFWP010000066.1 GCA_015234115.1 Magnetococcales bacterium | reverse complement strand
AACGGCGAAAAACTCTGTCAAGGATCTTTTTTTGGCGGGGTGCTGAATAGTTACGTCAAAGAAACGGTTGGCCACATGCTTGGCTGTGAGTAATCATGATATCAAGCGAGAAGGAAATCAACCGTGTCTGCTGGGTGGCCACGGCCCAGGGGGTGGTCGAAGTGGCGCTGGATGGAGGCGGCAACGTCGGAGACCGGGTCGCCGTGCGGGATGAGCGCGCGGTGCGGGTGCAGGATGCGGTGGCCCCACATCTCCATTGTAGCACATTTAATGCCGTTTTGGGGCGGACCATATCATTACGGATGAGTTCATCTGGAAGGTGATACAATATGCTCCTCCTCACCATCCCAATATTATCGTCATGCCTTTAAAGATCTTCGGACCAAATCCCGCTGCAATAAGGCATCATAGATCGGTTTGCTTGAAAAATATTCCGGAATGCTGTATGCAACAATTGAAACGATCATGAGAGGTAACAGAAGTTCATAGGTGCTGGTCATTTCAAGGATCAGAATGGTTCCTGTGATGGGCGCACGTACAACGGATGCAAAAAAACCTGCCATACCCAAAGCCACCCAGACAGACTGATCAAAAATTTCTGGGAACGCAAAATGAAAATAGTGACCAAAAAACGATCCGGACAGAACACCCAACAGTAACATCGGAAAAAAGATACCACCCGGCGCACCTGTACTGTAACTTGTGACTGTTAAAATAAAACGAAAAATAAAATAAAGCGCAACCATTCCCGTTTCGTACTGATTATCCAGAATGCCTGAGAGCAGTCTGGTTCCCATTCCCAAACATTCCGGAAAAATCAATCCTGTGCCACCCAGGACAACACCAACAAGCAGGCCGAAGATCATTCTCGCGGCTAATGAAAAATTCTGAACATAAAACGAAGATATCAGCAAGACTTTGCTGAACAGCATGCCGAGCAGACTGATAAAAACACCAAAAATCAACACAATTGGCAGCGAATCAGTCCCTGGATAATTCAAAATTTTGACATGAAAAACCGGAACATCCCCAATGATCAAATGACATATCAGATCAGCAGCAATACACGATACGAAGGATGCGACCAGTATGGTCTGGTTGAAACTTTTATGCAGTTCTTCCAAAATAAAAAATACACCGGCCAAAGGGGCATTAAACGCCGCCGCGAGTCCCGCACCAGCACCAGACGAAATCAGGATTTTCAGTTCCGTTTGATTGGTGGTCAAATAATCTCCAAAGATCTTGCCAATGGCCGCCCCCATTTGAACGGTTGGTCCTTCTCTTCCAAGGGCAAGTCCGCTGCCAATTCCGACCACTCCCCCGACAAATTTGACCAGCAGGATGCGCCAACCACGAAATCGGTTAAACCCCTCAAGATATCCTTTCAAATGGGGAATACCGCTTCCCCCAGAATCAGGCTCAATTTTTCCAGTCAGATATATTATTGCAGGAATTAGAATCCCAAACAAGACCGAAGAAATCCAAGGAAAAGTTGAATCGTCAGAAACAGCATACTGCAAAAATAGATTTCTAATGCTTTCAGAATACTCAAGCGACAATCGGAATTCAACAGCCATCAGTCCTGAAAAAATACCAATAATAAGAGATTTTAATAAAATTTTTCTTCTTTTTATGGATCCGTACTGCTTCCTGATTTCTACCCGATCATTGTTGATGTCCATTCTTTGCACCCTGTCTGATTGATCCTGTTTTGCGAGGATGATCACGACCGCTGTTGAATTCAGATGAATGGTTGGGAGCCTGTTCAGGAATTTATCAGCCATTCCGGCACATCACCCCTGATTTGCCAAGTACAAAATTACATATCCAGACTATTCGTTTGTGCCAACCCGCCATTCAAAGTCAGAGTGAAAAAAGTGCCAACGGCCCCCCCCCAGTCCTCCCTGTCCGTTAGCCTTCCCGCATCATTGCTGCTGATCATGGATTGGGTTTCAACTCCACCCGACGGTTGAGCGCCCGGCCCTCTCTGGTCGTGTTGGGCGCAATGGGATTGCGCAGGCCAAAGCTGATCGCAGTGAGCCGCCTGGTCTCCACCCCATGTTGAACCAGATAATTCAGTACGGAATTGGCGCGCCGCTTGCCCAGACCATCGTTGTAGTCTGCCGTGCCCGTGCTGTCTGTGTGACCATGAATCTCGATGTGAATTCTGGCATTCTTGGTGTTGTTCAATACCGTCACCACCTCGTCCAGAATCCAATACGCCTTGGGATCAATATCTGACCGGTCGAATTTGAAATGAAGATCATCCAAAATCCAGCAGCCGTCAGCATTGACCTTGGCACCTTCCGGAGGATTGGGACACTTTTTTTTCACTTCGGGCGCAGGTTCCCTGGGCGGCACCACCAATACGCTGATGGGGACGACCTCTTGGACCTTCTCGCAGAAATAGCATTGTGTTCCGACAGCAGCAAGCGTATGGGTGCCGGACTGAGGATGCCATTGGATGTACCCACTGCTGGCCATCCAGCCCTCTTTCTCTGCAGGCATGGTCGCGCAGGCCGAAAGGCTCAACAGGGAAACCATCCCGCAGACAAATGATAATTTTTTAGAATATCTTATTCGTTTCATTGTTCTTCTCCTGGAGGATGTGATAGGAACAGGGTCGCATGGCGTTCCGAGGTGTTGTCTTATGGTTTGGATCTGTCCCCATGATACCACAAAACGCCCGAACACAAACAGATTGATATCCTCTTGAATGGCACATGACACAACCACCAACTATAATAAAAAATATAATTTAATTAAAAATATATTTAATAAAATACCTTTCCAGTTTGCATACGTATGGTAATAATTAGTAAACGCAATTTCCATTGTGGTGCGTTACCATCGGGGATTTGAGGGGCGGCGTCCGCTGCACCAGAGCCGCCACATGGTCCGCCACGCCTGAACCAGGTGGTCGCCAAACCGCTCGGCATCGAAAAGTGCGGATCTCATCACCTGATCCCGCAGCCTGCTGCGCAGTCTGGCGAGACCTTCAAGATCCCCGGCAAAGTGAACTGCCTTGGCGATATAATCCGCAGAGTCCGTTGCGATCCAATCGGCCAGACCCGCGTTGGCCAGAATCGACTCCCCCTGATGTGACAAAAACATACGGCCTTTCATGGCAATGAAAGGCACCCCCATCCACAATCCTTCAACGCTGGTGGTGACACCAGGATAGGGAAAAGAATCCAAAATAATATCAATGCGATCATATACATGAAAGTAGTCACTGCGTGGCGATGGTCCTTCGAGAATGATCCGTTCCTCACTGAAGCCGAGCCGATTCCAATGATCACGAATCCGCCGGACCTCATCTTCCACGCGCAGTCCGAGACTTTTGAGCAGCAGGCGGCTGTTGGGTACGCTCTTCAGCACCTCAGCCCAACACTCGAAAACCTGATCATTCCACTTCTCAATCCTGTTGCAATTCCCGAAGGTAATCCAGCGATTCCGGAGTGCCGGCAGGGGGGCCACATCGATGGACAGATCGGGTGGAGTAAAGCAAAGGTAGCATTCTGGAAGCCGCCATGGCGTCTCGGCAAAATGAAAACTCTCCTCCTCGGGCAAGTTGTAGTGGTCCCCAAGAATGTAATCCATGGCGGTCAGGCCAGTGGTGGCGAAGAATCCCAGCCAGGTGATTTGTACCGGTGCGGGTTTCCAGGCAAAAACAGGCAGACGGTTGCGGGCCGTGTGACCAGACAGGTCCACCAGAATGTCGATGCCATCTTCATGAATGCGGTGGGCCAGTTGCTCATCGGACATGCCCACCACGTTCAACCAATGGGGCATGACCCCTTTGAGTTCCTGGGTCAACTCATCTTCGAGTCCATGGTTGGAATAGGCATACAATTCGATGGCATCTTGGTCGATCCGTCTGAGGATCCCTGCCAAGAAATAGCCTACCGGATGATTGAGCAGATCTCCGGAAATCATTCCCACGCGCAAACGACGTTCCGGTTTCGCACCATGATGAGAATGGATGAATGGACTGGCACGCTTGGCCACCAGAATGCCATAGCGTCTGACATCTTGACTGTAATTCTCAAGATTACCATCCTCCTGGTAATTGTGCATAAAGATCAAATTGTTGAGAGCCTCCAGAAAATCCGGACGGATGGATAACGCTTTCCGGTAGGCATGCTCGGCCTCTTCGTGAAGCCCCAACGTGTTGAGAACCCGTCCATAATTGAGCAAGGCGTTCAGGTCCGTTGGCTTGTGCTCCAGGGCTTGTTCGAGGAGATCCCTGGACTTCTGGTAACACCCGCACTCGAACATCATGTGCGCCAGATTGTTGAGCGCACTGGTCAGATTCGGATGTTTGGTCAGCACTTTCAGATAGATTTCTACCGCCAATTGATGGCGTCCCGTGACGAAATAGACGTTGCCCAGGCCAAGCAATGTTTCCGGTGACTCCTCCTGCACGGCCAATGCGTTCTGATAGGCCTGTTCTGCATCGCTCATCCGACCGGCTGCGCTGTAGATGTTGCCCAAAGTGCAAAGGGCTTCCAGAAAATTGGGCTGGAGGGAAAGGGCTGCCAGACAATAGGTTTCCGCCTCGTTGAGTCTGCCCATGGAGAGCAGCGTGTTGGCGTAGTTGAGTCGGGAGATGTGTTGGTCAGGCGCAATGGCAAGAGCGTTGAGCAGGCACTCTTCCGCCTCGGTCAGCCGTCCCAGGGAGTTGAGCAGCAACCCCAGGTTATTCAGCACAAATTCATAGCCTGGCACCGCAGGATCGATGCGTCGATAGCACTGCTCGGCCTGGGTCAACTCTCCCTTCTGATGGTGCGCGATGCCTTGCGACCAAAAATCCTGATCTTCTTGCAACGACATGATTTTTTTCCTTAGCGTGCAAAATCATTCACTGTGTCGATCACCCTGGCGATCTCCATTTGGTTCATCTGGGGATGACACGGCAGGGAAAGACAACTTGAGGCATGCTGTTCCGCATACACCAAACCTTGAGGATCCCTGGGCAGATCCGCGCAGGGCCGCTGAAAATGGATCGGCAGAGGATAGTGCATGGCACTTTCGATGCCGTGTCGCCGCAAATGCTCCGCGAGAGCCAATCGGGAGTCACAACAGATTACATACAGATGATGCACATGAGCCGACTCCTCTTCCGGTTGAGGGGGAAGCTGCACCTGGGGATTGCGGATCCCCTGACCATAGGCCGAGGCTACGGCACGTCGTCGTCGGGTGAAATCCTCCAGCCATGGGAGTCGCTCCAGCAGAATGGCCGCCTGAATTTCATCGAGGCGGCTGTTGACTCCGGCTTCGGGATGCTGTCCGCGCTGTTCCGATCCGTAGTTGCGCAACATCGCCGCCCGTCGGGCCAGTTCGGGATCGCTGGTGACAATCATGCCGGCATCGCCAAGGGCGCCGAGATTTTTGGTCGGGTAGAAGCTGAATGCGCTGATCACGCCGAACGAACCTGCTCTGGATCCTTGCCAACAGGCCAGATGGGCCTGGGCGCAATCCTCGATCAAGGCGATGTTGTGACTGGAACACCAATCGCGCCAAAAGTCCATCCGGGCGAGACGGCCATAGAGATGGACCAGCAGCACTGCCCGGGTGCGGGAGGTAAGACAACGCTGAACACTTTCTGGTGCAAGCACTGCGGTTCCAGGTTCGATGTCCGCCAAGACAGGGATGGCACCGGCCCGCAAAATCGCCAGCACCGTGGCAAAGGCTGTCATGGAGGTGGTGATGACTTCATCCCCTGGGCCGATCCGCAGAGCCCGCAAGGCGATTTCCAGGGCATCCAGGCCATTGCCGGTTCCAATGCCGAAGCGGCTTCCGCATGTCTGGCACCATCGTTGTTCGAATTTTTCGCACTCCCGGTCGAGCACATAACGGCATGAATCGATCACCCGTGCTGCTGCCTTGCGCATCGCAAAACGCAACGCTTTCGGTTCCGCGAGAAAATGGTTCATGCTGATCCAGGATGAAGACATGGGCCTCCAATGAGTTTCAGGCGGTCAACCGGTTCGGACGGTTTTGGTAGTAGTGGAGCGTATCGAACAATCCATCCCGAAGCCCGATTGCAGGAGACCAGTGCAACTCCCGGGTGGCCCGCGAAAAGTCACCGAAATAGTCACCAGTTTCGATGGGCTGACGTTTTGGTGGATAGGGAATCAGTTGATACGATGCGCCATCGATGAGAAGAATCATCATTTCCGCCAACTCTTTCAGTGCAATCTGCTCCTGGCCACCCAGATTGTAGATTCGCCCCCTGGCGGATGGGGTCTGTCCGGCCAACAACAGGGCCTCCACACAGTCATCCACATGATTGAAATCCCTGCGTTGTGCGCCATTGCCGAAAATTCGGATCGGGCTGGATTCCAGCAAGGATCCGATCCATGCGCCGATGAATCCATGCCGGTCATCCTTGACTGCCATGCCTGGTCCGTAGGTATTGGTCAGACGCAAAACGCGGCAATCCAGGTGATGAATTTCGTGGTAGCGACGATGATAGAAATCAGCGGTCGCCTTGTGGATGCTGTGGATATCCAATGGATCGATCGGATGCTCTTCATTCACCGGCAGATAGCGCGGCTTTCCGTAGATCTGCCGTGTACTGGCGTAAACGATGGTGATGCCGGGATTGTGCCTGCGACAGTTTTCCAGCAGAGACAACGCGCTGCTGACATTGCCAGCGAGATCCTGTCTGGGGTTGCGAATTGAATGCATATGTCCGGCAGCCCCGGCCAGGTTGAACAGAATATCATGACTTTTGATAAAATCAGTCATGGCTGGATGGTTGCGCACATCCACCAGATGGAGGTCAATCCGCGCCTCCATTCTGGAAACAGACTCCATGAAGCTATTTTTGTCCTGCCACAAATTATCGACCACCGTAACCTGGGCGCCAGCCCGGCTGAGACGGTTCGCCAACCGGGAACCGATGAACCCCAATCCTCCGGCAATCAGGATTCTTGCTTGATGATAGGACATTTCCACAATCCTTGCTGGTATGGACAGGTCTGTCATGATCTGTTCTGCAAGTGCCCCTCCTCCGTTTCTTTCCGAAGAAAGGATCAGGAAGAGGGGACACACGCAAAAGGAGAGGAACATGCTGAACGAAGGGTGCTTTGATTTCAGCACAGTCCCATGATCCTGAATCGCAAGATGAAGGCCAGGGTGGATTCTGTTTTAATATATTGATTTAATTGGTTTTTTATGATTATCTGGAGGCAGGTGACTGGCGGGTTGTTGCGTTCGTGCAATGGTGTACGTTACCTGGGTGCAACAGGCTCCAGTGGAGCATACAGCAGGAACCGCAGCCATGATCCAACAGGCCCGCCGGAGTGGCGTGGGGCTTCAGGTCGGTTCCGGGGAGTTGTCTGCTGCGGAGTGTGAGGCGTTGGTCTGAATTTTCTTCATCCGTCGCCACAGGGAAACCCGATCCAGACCGAGAATCTTGGCTGCCATGGTCTGATTGCCGTTGAGCTGTTCACAGACCCAAAGAATATAGGTGGCTTCCATCTCCTCCAGGGAGAGCAGACGGTTATCCATCCGTTTGAAGATCGGATGGCTCTCCTCCTGGAGATAGTCTGGGAAATCGGTGAGAGTCACTTCCGGACCGTTGGCGAGTACCAGCGCCCGCAGAAGGATGTTTTCCAATTCCCGAACGTTGCCGGGAAAAGAGTGCTGGCTCAGTCGCTCCAGGGCCGAGAGGGCGATGCTGCCCACTGGTTTGTTCAGCCGCTCGGCGAACTTGTTCAGAAAATACTCCACTAGCACCGGAATGTCATCCTGCCGTTCGGAAAGTGGCGGGAGCTTCAGGTCAATGACGTTGATACGATAGTAAAGGTCTCTCCGGAAACGGCCCTCTTCGACTTCGCGTTGCATCTGACGATTGGAAGCAGCTAAGAATCGCACATCGACGTTCACCGGATTGGTCATGCCCAGGCGGCGCAGCTCTTTTTCCTGGATCACCCGCAGCAGCTTGACCTGCATGGCAAGGGACATCTCGGTAATTTCATCCAGAAACAGCGTGCCACCATGGGCAGACTCCACCAATCCTTTGTGATCGCGGGTTGCCCCGGTGAAGGCCTCGCGTCCGTGACCGAACAGTTCGTTGGTCAGCAGTTCCTCATTGAAGGCGCCGCAGTTGACCGCCACGAACGGCTTTCTGGAACGGTTGCTGCAATCGTGAATGTAACGGGCCAGCAACTCCTTGCCGGTGCCGGTCTCGCCGGTGATGAGGATGGGCAGATCCAGCGGGGCGACACGCCGGGCCTGTTCAAAAAGAGCCAGCATCTTCGGGTTGCGGGTGGTCATCGGCAGTTGAGGTTCCTGACCGGCCAGTTTCTGGCGGATCCCCTGTTGCAACTGCTTGTGGCGACTCTGCTCGGCAGCCCGCTGGACCGTCTGCCGCAGATCCACCGGACGGACCGGCTTGCCCAGATAATGAAAGGCTCCCTGCCGGATGGCATCCACCACGGATGGCACCGAGATCTTGTCGGCGATAAAGATCAGTTCTGTCACCGGTTGGAATTTCCGGCAGTGGAGGATGAAATACCCCTCATCCACGGAGTCGAGTTCCAGGTCAGCCAGGATGACCTCAAAGAGACAGGGATCCCCGACCCGCTCCTCCAGGTATTGCAAGGCGACCTGGCCGCCGGAGAGCCTGGTGACTTCATGGCCATCCCTGACCAGCACATGCTCCAGGTTCCGGGAGGCCACCTTGTCCCGGTCCACCAGCAGGATACGAATCGGCTCGTCCATCGATTCAGACAGACCCCGGGACTTTTTGCACGCTCCATTCCACAGGATCCACGCTGGGCAGCCAGACCCGCAGCAACATCCTGGATTCCGGCAGAGGCTCTGCCAGCATGCCTCCGGCATGCAGACGAAGAATGCCCGGCAACAAGGTAATGCCGGGATTGCCATCCTCACCGGGAGAACAAAGGGAGAGCAGATCAGAAGGCAACTGGTCGGTTTGCAGACCAATGGTGATCTGCACAGTGATCTCCACGACCTCCTTGCAGGAGGGGTGCAACCACAACAGGGAGCGGATCCCCTTCTGCTGTTGGATCTCCCGCATGCTGTCGTCGTTGCGCAAAAACCCCTCGATGACCACAGTCTCACCGGATGGCACGGCATGCATAGCCAGAACAATCAGGTCGTGGAGTCCATGCATGAGGATCAATGGATTGCCGAACACGGTCAAATTTTCTGGCATCCGGATGGAGAATGGCGTGACTTCCTGTGCATCCTGGAGGATTCTGGCCACCATAGAGTTGATCAACTCCAGCAGGTTGAGCCGTTCAACCGGCTCCTTGTGGGCATTGCCCTGCTCCTGGATGGCCATCAGCAGTCGGCTTCCCTGTTCAGCCTGCTGCTGGATTTGCGTCAGCATTTCGCGGTGCATGGGCGCCAGGGCGTAGGCGATCTCCTCCTGGAGGATCTGGCAGGAGGTGGAGATGTTGGCCATGGGTTGACTCAACATCTTCACCAGTCGCGACAGAATGGTATCGGTCAGTACCTGCTGCGCCATCCGCGTGCGCATCTCCTGATTGATCATGAACTGCCTGAAGTTCAGATTGATCATCTTGACCAGGGCAACAAAATCCTGATCCTTGAACGAGGCGGTAATCCGCTCCTGGCGCCCGGACAGGATATTAGACAACTCATCGTTCATCGTGCTCAGGGGCTGAACGAATCGACGATGAAACCAGATTCCACAACCGATCAACAGGAGAATGAAGCAACCGGCAAAGAGCACTCCGAAGGTTTGAGCATCTTGCAGGATAATCTTTATATTATCTTCGGTATCGGCAGCCAGAGTTTCGGAGATCGTGATCAACTGTCGACCGGTTTGAAACAGAATCCTTTCAAGCTCGGATTTCTCCTGACTGGAGGTCTGGCCCAAACCCGCATAACTCAGGAACGCTTTCCGGTACTCTGCCAGCAGAGCGGACATCTCTGTAAAAACTTTTTTGCCATCCGGCCTCTCCAGGATCACGGAACGGTAGGCATGCAACAACTGTTCGGTTTGCTCCATATAACTCACAACCATTTCAATTTGGTCTTTTTCTTTTGACAACAAATAATTGCGCTCAAAACGGCGCACTTCAAGCACCATATTCAACAAGGTGAGAAAACTATGGTCGACCATGGCCTGCTGATGCATCTTGCGGGATTGATGGGTCAATCCAAAAATGATGGAGATCACCACACACCCGATGAGCAGTAACATGATCAGCATGGAGTGAGGTAGCGGCATGATTTTTTTCATGTTGCCTTGAGTCCCATGAGGTTAAGAACAATGATGAAGCGGCCTGTTCCTGTCTGGTCAGGAATGTCACTTCCGGTCGCAGGCATCTTGGCGCTCATCAACGGGCCAGGAAGAGGTTCAACCAAAGAGAGTGCCATGCCGACACGGTTGCGGAATCCGAATGCCGCTGTTGGTATCCTGCATGGTTTCCCTGTTTGATTGCAATAATGCAGCCAAGCCTGAAGCATCATACCGCCTCCTGGGACAACGATTCATGGCAAGTTGGCCAAGGCATTGTTGCATTCGCTCAATGGCATGTTGCGATTCTGCAACCCGGCCTGTTGCCTTCAGGAGGCTTGATCGGTCCATCAGGAGGCTCCAGGACCGGCCTTGCGGAACTTCATCCGGAATGGAGCCGATCCCCTCTTGCAAGGAGGCCGCATCAGCCATGCGCAGGGCAGAGAGCAGCGTTTCCATGCGTCACTTCACCAGCCCAGTCCCAATCACGACGCCTTCAAATCGGACCAGAATCTGTTTCACCAGCGCAATACCGCCTTGCAGTCGCGCAACAAACCGCAATTCAATGATGAGATATTATTAAACAAAATCAATTAATTGAGATTCATGGCACGCCGGATCACTTGGCTGCGATCTTGCTTTAATCCTGCATAGCCTCCAGGAAGGAGAGGCCGCAACTCTGTGGTCACCGGAGTCTAAAGATTCCAGAGTGTCGATCCCAACCTGAAGGACGCCACAGACAGCAAAGGAGGATTCATCGATTGATTGCACGTTTGCGAAGCACGATCCACACGGTCGATCATGCGACCATACTCAACGATTGCCAGAAGCAAAGCACCTTGTCACCAGGATATGTCTTCATGACGATCATGTCCCTGGGAATTGCAACTTTAGGACTTGTTTTGAATTCCCCGTCCGTCATTATTGGTGCCATGCTGGTTTCTCCGCTGATGGGCCCCATCATTGCCATTGGATTCGCCTTTTCAGGCTTTAATCTCTCCCTGTTGTTCAGGGGAGGCGTTACTCTTGTCGTTGGAGTGCTGATTTCCATTACTACCGCAACTGTATTAGTATCATTCTCTCCAATCGACGATTTGACATCTGAGATTCTCGCCAAAACCCGCCCGAATCTTTTCGATTTGCTGGTAGCCCTATTTTCCGGTCTTGTGGGCGGCCATGCCATCATTCGCGCCAACCCACACGGCCATTGTAGGCGTGGCCATTGCGACTGCACTGATGCCCCCACTGGCCACAGTGGGATTTGGCATCGCCACCCGACAGATATGGGTGGCTCATGGTGCAGCCATGCTTTTTATCACCAACACGGCTGCTATTGCGTTGGGAGTCTCTTTGATGGCCGTCTGGTACGGCTTCGGTCGGATTATTTCACCCCGAACTGTTTTATGGCAAAGCACGATGACATTCCTGATCGGTGTGTCGTTGCTCACCCCCCTTCTGAACTCCTTGAAAAGTATTGCTGAAGAAATGGGTGTCAAACAGGAGGTACGCAGAGTAATCAAGTCTCAGGTAGAAAACAACCTGTCCAACCTGATGGGTGAGTATCGGGTGAATCTGCTTTCGGACGGGTCAGTACAAATTCTTGGTATTGCCTATGTAGAAAAAGTGGGGACAGAATTGGAAAACATTATGATCCAGGATCTGGAGACCTCACTTTCCCGGGAAGTGAAAGTGGTACTGAGACAGATTCCTGTGCGCGACATGGATACGCTCAAGGAAAAGCAGTCACCACCGCCTGGTATCATGCGCCCCTCGGCTGTGGCGAATCCCATCCACCCTGTACCCAATCACCCTGTACCCAACAGCCCTGCATCCAACAACCCCGTATCCAGTAACTCATTAACCAATACCTTAACAACTCCTTCCAAAGAGGAAGTGACTTTATTGGGTTCACTACCCGCCAGGCAAGAGGCAGCCTTTCCGCCGTAACGGCATTGACCAAGCTGTCGGTCGTTGCGTGCAAAAAGCCGATCAATTCGTTTTCAAGTGCTTCAAGACTGGACAATCGGTCAAGAGACCAAAAATGTCCATAATGTCTGATGATCCGCTCAAAACCAGATATGGTTCAAGGAGAAAATTTTATGGAATCCTCGGCAGATGTCGAATTGGCAAAACAGATTGTTCAAGTTCTGGGCATCATGCTGGCCACCGGTTTGTTTACCGGTCTCCTGGCCAAAAAAGCCAAAATTCCCGACGTGGCGCTCTTCCTGGTGGTGGGCATGCTGATGGGACCGCAGATGGCCGGTTGGGTGGAGATCCGCTCCGATTCGGCCTTCAACCAAGGGTTGTTAATTTTGGGGGCAAGCTACATCCTGTTCGATGGCGGGACATCGTTACGCCTGAAGGTATTGAACGAGGTCTGGATCACCATCACCGCCATTTCCACCATCGGCCTGTTGATTACCGCCATCATCACGGCTGGCGCGGCCTACTTCATCCTGCAACTCCCCTTTGTCGTCGCCCTGCTTCTGGCCACCACCATTGCCTCCACCGACCCGGCCACTCTGGTTCCGGTCTTTCGGCAGGTTCCCATCAAGAACCGGGTGGCCCAGACCGTCATGAGCGAATCGGCCTTCAACGATGCCATGGCGGCAATCATCACCTTCAGTCTGTTGAGTGTGGCCATGGGCAGCGGAGAGTTCTCCCTCCCACAAGCGCTGTTTGACCTGCTCCGGGAGTCACTCCTGGGAATCCTGACCGGCGGGGTGATCGGTTGGATGGTGGCCGTACTGATCGGGCACCACCGTTACAATTTTCTGCAGGAACAGGCCCCGGTAGCCGTGCTGATGGGGGTGATCAGCTCCTATATGATTGCCATCCATTTCCACGGCAGCGGTTTCATGGCGGTCTTCCTTTACGGCATCGTCATCGGCAATATGGACGCCTTCGGCTGGAAAATGCCCCACAACCACGCAGAAAACCATGAAAATCACGTCATCTCCACCGCATTGATCATGCGCATGTTCATTTTCATCCTTCTGGGAGCGCAGGTGGACTTCAGCTTGATGAACCAGCACCTGGGCGGAGGAATCGCCGTGGTGCTTATCTTCATGCTGGTGGCACGTCCAGCGACGGTCTTTCTGTGCGCCGGCCCGGATCGTCGTGCCAGGTGGAGTCGCAACGAGCTTTTGTTCATGTGCTGGACCCGCGAGACCGGAGTGATACCAGGTGCCCTGGCCGGAATGCTGGTTGGCATGAAGGCCCCAGGCGCGCCAATCATCGCCTCCGTCACCTTCATTGCCATACTGATGACCATTCTGATTCAGGCCACCACCACCGCCTGGATCGGAGGCAAGCTGGGGCTGCTGACCGGCAAGGAGTCTTGAGATGCTGTCAGGCAGGCCATTGACAAACACTCCACGAGAGTGCCATGAGCATACTGCCGATCTGCCCATGACATTCAAGTGGAGTTTTCTGGTCTTGGATAAATCTGTTTGAGTTGATAATGTGTGACACAAGGCATTCATGGCCATCTCCTTTTTGCAGGAGCTTTGAAGTCCATGCCGCACAATCAGCGCACTGCCGCCCGATTCTCCGCGCATGCCTTTGAAAGGGAGATTCAACGCAGTCAGGAAGCCGGATGTGATCTTTACTTGACCAAACCGATCAATAAAAAGAAATTGATGACTGTTTTCCAACAGATTGCCGAGGCGATGAATCAGCAATCTTCCTCCCTTGCTGACCTGAAAATCGGGTTGTACTGTGGCGACCATGACACGCCTGGATCGGACTGATCTGGAGAGATCATCTTGGCCAGATCAACCGGTATCGGGTTTGCAATCCGTTCAATGTTTTACTATGAAGGTTAAAAGATAGTAACCGTTCAGATCAGAAACAAAGGTGCCAAGCCTTGACAAGGTGATTATTGAC
>JADFWP010000065.1 GCA_015234115.1 Magnetococcales bacterium | reverse complement strand
GTTCGTCCAGAGAGTGATTGATCGCTTTGGCCTCCAGGAACAAGCAGGGGGTGCGATTCAGAAAGAGGGCGTAATCCACCGGATTGTCCTGAGGTTGACTGCGGAACTCGTTGCGCACCTCATCGATATCCAGAACATCCCATTGGAGCGCTTGCAGCAACGGAGTGATCAAGACCCGCTTGGTGTCCTCCTCGCTGATCGGTGACGCTCTGTCCTGAATTTTCTGCAGCTGTTCCCGCAACTTGCGTATCGTGGTATCCAGATTGGCGCGATGATTGACGCTCATGAATCCTCCGTTGTGCTCCGGATTTAATGACTAATTGATCGCCATCGTGAACTGCAAGCAATATTTTCTCTCATCGAATGGCTCGTGTCACTGGCAATTGATTGTTTTGTCGCATATCAGACCGATCAGGCGGGCGGAGGCGACTTGATGGATCCAATACGGGGTCGATTGGCAATTGCCGGACGAAAGGGCATTTCCGTCACTTCATACCCCATCCGTTTCGCGTTGCCGCAAAAAACCATTGAACCCCAAAGGGAAAGATGGCTAAAATGGCTTCAACTCTAGGGAGGGTTTCATGCAGCGAATTTCCGCACGCGATGCCAAAAATGGATTCGGATACCTGATCGATCTTGCACGGGCGGAACCCGTGGCTATCGAGAAGTACGGTCGCCCTGTAGTCGTCGTGATGGCGGTCGAAGAATATGAGCGTTTGGTCAGCGCCAACGGCAAGGATTCTGCCCCCGTCATTCCTCCGAAACAGAGGTCGAAGGGATAGCCAAGTGGCGTTTTGAATATCAGAACGACATGACAACAGCTTGAGTTTGAGAGACGAATGGCCAATCAACGTGACCATGCCAACCTGATCTGGCAAATTGCCGATCTGCTGCGCGGACCCTACCGACCGCCCCAGTATGAACGGGTCATGCTGCCGATGGTGGTTTTGCGCCGTTTCGATTGCGTGTTGGCTGACACCAAGGCCCGAGTGATGTCGGAATATGAGCGTCGCAAGGATGGAAAACTGACCGACGACGCCCTTGACCGCATTCTGAACAAGGCTTCCGGTCAGCGCTTCCACAACCGTTCTTCGTTGGACTTCCAAAAGCTGAAAGGCGATCCGGACAACATCAATCGCCACTTGGTGGGTTACATCAACGGGTTCTCGGCCAACGTCCGCCGCATCTTCGAATATTTCGAGTTCACCGCCGAAATCGAGCGGATGCATGAGGCCAACATCCTTTTTCTCGTCGTTTCCAAATTTGGGGACGTGGATCTGCATCCGAACGCGGTCTCCAACTATCAGATGGGGCTTATCTTCGAGAACCTGATTCGACGCTTCAACGAACTGGCCAATGAGACGGCGGGCGATCACTTCACCCCCCGCGAGGTGGTCCACCTCATGGTGGATTTGCTGTTCATCGAGGATGATGCCCTGCTGACCATCCCCGGCACGGTGCGCACCATGCTGGACCCGGCCTGTGGCACTGGCGGCATGCTGGCCGGAGCACAAGGCTACATGCGTCAGAGCCACATCAAGGCCAATCTCTACGTCTACGGGCAGGACTACAACAAGCGTGCCTTTGCTACCGCAGCTTCGGACATGCTCATCAAGCAGGTGGACCACAATGGCGGCGGGGAGAATATCCGTTTCGGCGACATTTTCACCGAGGATCAATTTCCTGACCAGACCTTCGACTATCTGATCGTCAACCCGCCCTTTGGCGTCGATTGGAAAAAACAGAAGCGCGAGATCGAACAGGAGCACCAGAAGCGGGGATTCGCGGGCCGCTTCGGGCCGGGCTTGCCCCGGATCAACGATGGTGCCTTGTTGTTTCTGCTGCACATGATCAGCAAGTTCGAGCCGGTCCGGCCCAAGGATCAAAAACATGGGTCGCGTCTGGCCATCGTCTTCAACGGTTCTCCGCTCTTCACCGGCGGGGCGGGAAGCGGCGAAAGCGAGATCCGCAAATGGATCATCGAAAACGACTGGCTGGAAGCCATCGTTGCACTGCCGGAGCAGATGTTTTACAACACCGGCATCGGCACCTACATTTGGATCGTTACCAACCGCAAGAGCGCCCAGCGTCAGGGCAAAATTCAACTGGTCGATGCCCGTGAGACATGGGTTCCCATGCGGCGCAGCCTGGGGGACAAACGGCGCAAGATCGGCGAAGGCCCCGCCGGGGAGGATGAGGATCGGTCGGACGAACCCGACCAGATCGGGGAGATCGTCCGTTGGTATGGCGGGTTTCAATCCGGAGCAAAGGTCAAGATCTTCGACAATGCCGACTTCGGTTACACCCGGGTCACGGTGGAGCGGCCCTTGCGTCTGCGTTATCAAATGACGATTGAGGACAAAGCCCGTTTCCTGGATGCCGCCCCCGATCTTCTCGATGACGTGCAGGCCATCGACCAGACGTTGGGCCGAGACTCCAAGTTGGATTGGAACGCAGTCTGGGCGAGCATTCAGAAACTATTGCGCCAAAGGGGTTCCCGCTGGACGCTTGCCGAGCAGAGACTGTTCCGCAGCGTCTTCACGGTCAAGGATCCGGTAGCCGAGCCGGTTCGGGCGGGAGTGCGCAGTGACGATTCTGAACCCGATCCCGACTTGCGCGACTTCGAGAACATCCCGCTCAAGGAGGATATCGACGCCTATTTCGCCCGCGAAGTCCACCCCCATGTCCCTGATGCCTGGATGGACCGCAGCAAAGACAAGGTGGGCTACGAGATCAATTTCAACCGGCACTTCTATGTGTTTGTTCCCCCTCGGCCCCTGGCGGAAATTGATGCTGACCTGAAAAAAGCTGAAGAGGAGATCATGCGGTTGCTGAGGGAGGTGACGGAATGACCATCCGCACTTGGATTGATGAGCTACCAACTCAATGGGAATCAAAGCCTCTTCGCGCCTTGGTTGCCTATTCAGTGAGCAATGTCGACAAACTTTCATCGGATGACGAAATTCCGGTTCGCCTGTGCAATTATACAGATGTTTATAATAATGAGTTCATTCGCCTTGATATTCCGTTTATGAGCGCAACGGCCACGCAGGCCGAGATTGAAAAATTCAGTCTGAATATTGGCGACATCGCCATTACCAAGGATTCAGAGTCCTGGGACGATATTGGAATCCCAGCACTGGTTATTGAAACATCAGATGATTTGGTTTGTGGATATCATCTGGCGGTACTCAAGCCGCGTCGTGGGGTAATTGAGGGTGCCTTTCTGTTTCGGTGCATTCAGGCGAAGGGCATCCGAGTGCAATGGGAACTTTCAGCCAACGGGGTTACCCGTTTCGGTTTGCCGAAAGACGAAATCGGCAAGCTCACTGTCCCGGTCCCACCCCTACCAACCCAACGCGCCATTGCCTCCTACCTGGACCGGGAAACAGCACGCATCGCTGCACTGGTGGCGGCCAAGGAAAAATGGCTGGAACTCCTGGCGGAAAAGCGCCGCGCCCTTATTTCCCACGCAGTCACGCATGGCCTGAACCCCAACGCCCCCATGCGTGACTCCGGCATCCCTTGGCTTGGGGAGGTTCCGGCACATTGGGAGGTAACTCGTTTGAAGATGGTGGCAGAAGTTCGTGGGGGCCTGACCATCGGAAAGGACTATGGATCAGAAAAACTAATCGATATACCGTACCTGAGAGTAGCAAATGTCCAGGATGGTTATCTGGATTTATCGACTGTTACAACGGTATCCGTGCCATACTCTGAAACCCAGCGATATGTTCTTGAGATTGGAGACGTGCTGATGAATGAGGGGGGTGATGCCGATAAGCTTGGCCGAGGATGTGTTTGGAGAGGGGAGATTTCTCCATGTCTCCATCAGAACCATGTATTTTCGGTTCGTCCCCATAATATTGATTCTGATTGGTTGAGCTTATGGACTTCATCTGAATCTGCGAAGTCATACTTCGAGAGCAACGCCAAGCAATCAACAAATCTGGCGTCAATTTCAGCGACCAATCTCAAGGAATTGCCAATCTTACTGCCGCCGGTGATGGAACAACATGACATTGTTTCTCGGGTTGGGAATGATCTTGATAATTTGGATAAAATCAGTTCTCGCGCACATGATACCATCGCCCTTCTGAAAGAACGCCGCGCCGCTCTCATTTCGGCGGCAGTTATGGGGCAAATCGATGTCGGAGGAGGAGCGACATGAAGATCTCTCGATTGAAGGTCACGGACCTCCGCGCGCACAAACAGTCCGAGTTTTCTTTTCAGCCGGGAATGAATCTGCTCGTTGGCGTCAACGGCGTGGGCAAGACCACGGTGCTCGATGCCTTGCGGATTTGCCTGTCGCGAGTCCTCCCGAAATTCACCTTTTCAAAAGGACTCCAGAAATATGCTTTTGTATCAGATGATATCCAGGTAGGCTCGAAGAGTATGATTGTGGAGATGTCATTCATTATTAATGATAGTCAGAATACATATCTATTCCAAAAGCAGAGGGAACAACTCGTTTTCACCAATAAGGGACCGGACGAGGAAGAACGGATCAATACGCCGGACAAAGAAGTCCTTACGCCAGGGCCATCAAAGGCGAGGAAAATTCTTGCTTTGTTTGATAGCCTGGACCCGTATACTGTGAAGACCAGTCCCATTGCGTTGTTCTTTTCAACCCGACGTTCGCTCACTTCCGACGCTAAGCCTTCCAAGGTCAGAGCCAGTGGTGGTCCATTGGCGGCCTATGGTAATGCCTTGAACAGTAGCCGTGAATTAAGGTTGAACGAAATCGCCTCATGGATGCACGTCCAGAATGAGTTGGCGAAGGATTTGCCCCAGTCGAATCGTCATTTGGAGGCGCTGCGTCAAGCCGCGACCCGTTTTCTGCCCGAGTGCAAGAACCTGCGCGCCAGTGTGGACCCAAAGCCCAGGCTATTGGTGGAGAAAAATGGCAAGGAACTTGACGTCAAGCAGCTCTCCGATGGGGAACGGGGCATGTTGGCGCTGGTTCTGGATCTCGCCCAGCGCCTCTCCCAGGCCAACCCCAAACTTGATGATCCAGTCAGGGACGGCCAAGCCGTCGTGCTCATCGATGAACTGGACCTGCATCTCCACCCAAAATGGCAGCGGCAGATCGTGGAGCAATTGACCGAGACCTTTCCCAATTGCCAGTTCATTGCCACCACCCATTCTCCCCAGATTATCGGTGAAGTGCCCCACGACCGGATTCAGATCATGGCCAACGGCCAGGTCTATTCGCCGACCCACTCTTTTGGCGTTGACTCCAGCCGCGTCCTTGAAGAGGTCATGGATTCTGTTCAGCGGAATGAGAAAGTGGGGATGCTGCTCTCCAAGATCTCCGGCGAGATCGGTCAGAACCACTTTGGCGTGGCCCGGAAGAGCCTGTCGGACCTGCTGTCCATCCTCGGGGAGAATGATCCAGAAGTAACGCGAATGCGCACCCTCCTGGATTTCATGGAGGACGAGGAATGAGAGCTATCACCAAGGGAACAGAACCAAAAAGCCTGGAAACGCACAGAAAAACGTCCTACAGCGATTATACGAACTATGCAGAAAAGAATCAGCTTCGGAATTCGTTGGTGACAGAACAACGAGGACTGTGCTGCTACTGTATGGGTCGGATTATCGCTCCCCTATCAGATATGAAAATTGAGATGAAAATTGAGCATTGGCACTGCCAGGAGAATTACCCTGCAGAGCAGCTGACCTACTCTAACATGCTGGGTGCATGCATGGGAGGCGAAGGCCTGCCGTATGACTTGCAGCACTGCGACACTCGGAAAGGGAATCAGGATTTGAAGTGGAATCCCGCCAATCCAAATCATTCCATTGAAGCTCGTATTCGCTATGAAGTGGACGGTTCGATTCGGTCGAATGATCCACAGTTCGACACACAACTGGATGATGTGCTGAAATTAAATCTTGATGAACTGAAAAACAGGCGAATAGGTTCTATCACTGCATTAACTGAATGGTACAACAATTACAGATACAAACATCATCGATCTGTTCCTCGTGACGAACTGGTAAAAAAAAGAAATAAGTTGTTGACGGGTACTGGCGAACTTAATCCATATTGCCAAGTTGCCGTGTGGTGGCTGGATCAAAAGCTTGCGAAGGTGACGACATGAATCCGACCTGTCATCCCGAACAGGTATTCGAATCTGTCAAAAAGGCACAATTGCTCGCCTACGTCTACTTTGCCGTCACCGGGCAAATCGATGTGAGCAACAAATTTGTGAAAAAGGGAATCTCCCATGGCCCGCGCTGATCTGCTCCTTGACATCGTGAAGGCCGGAGCCGAGGGGGATCAGGAACTCTTCCGCAAGGCACTTGAAGCAATGATCACCGAAGAGCGCGCCAAGCAGCACAATATTCTGGCCGACCGCATGGCGGAACATCTCAATCTCAACGGCAAGCCGTTTCGGCCCATGCGTCCAACAACCACCGCGCCAAACGGTGAGGTGAAGTTTTACCACGAGGTCCGACCCCGGCGCGAGTTCAAGGATCTCCTGCTTCCTCCACCCGTTCAGCAGGCATGCCTGGAGCTGGTGGAAGAACATAATCGTGGCGACCTGCTGCGCGCCTATAACCTTGAACCGCGCAACCGAATTCTCCTTGTGGGGCCTCCAGGCAACGGCAAAACCTCCCTTGCGGAGGCACTCGCCCAGGAACTCGGCACTCCAATGCTGGTGGTCCGCTACGAGAGCATCATCGGCAGCTATTTGGGCGAGACGGCGGTTCGGCTGGCGAAACTGTTTGCGCAGGCGAGAACCCAACGCTGTGTCCTGTTCTTCGATGAGTTCGACGTCATCGGCAAGGAGCGGGGTGACGTGCATGAGACCGGCGAAATCAAGCGCGTCGTCAGCTCACTGCTGCTTCAAATCGACCAGCTTCCTTCTCATGTCGTGGTCGTCACGGCAACAAACCATAGCGAACTGCTCGACCGGGCCGTATGGCGCCGATTTCAGCTTCGGCTTGATCTGCCGACGCCCGGCAAGGGGCAGCGTATGGCCTGGCTTCAGATGTTCGAGAACCGCAGCGGGTTGCAGCTTGGCTACAGTCATGACCATCTCGCCCGACGTCTTGCGGGGTTGAGTTTTGCCGAACTGGAGCAGTTCGCGCAGGATGTCCAGCGTCGCTATGTGCTGACCATGCCTGGTGCGGACGCGCGCGGCATCGTTGCCGATCGCCTGAAGCAATGGACGAACCGTGCTGTTCCGTCATCCTCAAGCCAGGTGAACGACGATGGCTGAACGCCCGCTTCTCATCCTGCCGGAACCCTCTGTTGCAGCACGCGCCAAGAAGGGTGGTGGCGGCAGTGGGCCAAAGCCGCTTGGACCGGATCGCCAAGGACAGCGCCTGGGTCCGCGACTTGCCGAACTCGAAGCGGCCTTCGAGGCGCAACGCCTCACGATGCAGACGACTGCCGCAGGCCTCGTGCCCGAACAGGTGCTTGTGCTCGAAACGGCAGGCACGGTGGAAGACTTCATCAAGGCTGTCAAACAGGTCGAAGGCTTCGAATTCCTTGCCGAGTTCGATGAGGAGGACATCCCGCCCGATGACGATTTTTTCGTCAAGAAGAAGGATGCGCAAGAGGGATATCGCGGGCGCGTCTACTGGATGCTCGCCAATCAGCAGGCGTTTCGGCAGCTTCTCAATCTGTGGGGTGTTTGGCAGCGCGGAGAGGCGTTCAATAAATCCTTAAAAGTCCTAGCAAACTGGCGGAATGTTTTCAGCCTGCTGCGCGATATTCGCCCCTGGTCTGTACGGGATCGGCTCGAAGAGACCGGCGTGCTGGATGACTGGCGCAACCGCATGGAGTGGGAACGAGAAATGCTCCCTTGCGAAATCGAGCTGTGGTTTCGTTCCGACGAGGGGCAACGCGCCGCAGCCGCCAACCATGTTCGCACTCAAGTTCAGGAGCTTGGCGGCGAGATAGTCTCCGAGGCCGTGATTGCCGACATCTATTATCACGCGCTCGCGGCTCGACTGCCAATCACCGCTGTCCAAACCCTGCTCGATGCGGATCGCCGGAGTGCGGTGGCCCTCGTGCAGGCCGAGCAGATTCAGTTCTTCCGGGCCTCGGGCCAGATGGCCGGACGGATCACGGTCGATCAGGTCTCACCGTTGACAGAGCTTCTGGAAAAGCCCCTGCCGGATCCCACGAGGCCACCGGTCGTGGCCCTCCTGGACGGGTTGCCCTTGCAGTCCCATCGGGCACTCGCGGGACGGCTTTCGGTCGATGACCCGGATGATTTTGGTGTCGACTATGAAGCGCGTTACCGGCTTCACGGCACCGCGATGGCGTCGCTCATCATTTGGGGCGACCTGCATGCGTCGAGTGAACCCATTCCGCAACCGCTCTACGTCCGCCCAATCATGCAACCGTTCGCGCAGCCGGAATGGGTTCCCACACCCACGGAAGAACGGGTTTCCGAAGGAATTCTGATCGTTGATCTCATCCATCGCGCCGTGCGCAGGATGTTCGATGGCGATGGCCAGGAACCGCCCAGTGCGCCGAATGTGGCGGTCATCAACCTATCCATCGGTATTGCCGACCGTTCTTTCGACGGAACCATGAGCCCCCTGGCTCGTCTGCTGGACTGGCTGTCGTGGAGGTATGGCGTACTTTTCCTGGTGAGTGCAGGAAACCACGGAAGGCCCGTCGAGATCGGGCAGCCGTGGTCCATATTGGCTACCGCCAGTCCGGAAGAGATTCACGAGCATATCACGAAAGCAATTGCGGCAGAGACAAGGCACCGACGCCTGCTCTCCCCATCGGAGGGAATGAATGTTCTCACGATTGGCGCTACTCATGAAGACCATGATCCGGCTACGGTGCGCCAGAACTGGATTGATCCCGCGAAATTTGGTTTTCCAAGTCCGATCAATGCCCATGGGCAAGGGTACAAGCGATCAGTCAAGCCTGACGTCCTTGCCCCCGGGGGACGGGTGGCGTTTGTGCAGCCGCTTGCGAACACGGCAACGAAACTCGAATTGCCCGACCCCAGGATAACTTACAAACCCGGCCAACTGGTTGCCACCCCAGGGCCAACACCTGGTGACGTCACCGCGACGGTGCCGACCCGCGGGACCAGTAATGCGACAGCCATCCTGTCGAGGGGCGCAGCTTTCCTTTCTCCTGTGTTGGATGAACTCCGGGAGATGGAGGGGGGACACGTTCTTGACCAGATTCCTGATGCGGTATGGCTCAAAGCCCTGCTCGTACATGGAGCGCGTTGGGGTGAAGCAGGTAATGCCTACCGAATGCTCTTTCAGACTCCCGACAATGGCCACAAGCTCACCGAGCACTTGACGCGATTTCTGGGTTATGGCCGGGTCGAACTGGATTCGGTACGGGAATGCACTGCGACCCGCGTCACCGCGCTTGCCGGGGGAAGACTGGCTATCGACACGGGCGCCGAGCACCGATTCCCCCTGCCACCGTCACTCAGCGGTCAACGTGGCTGGCGCAGTCTGGCGGTTACTCTGACGTGGATGACCCCCATCCACCCCTTGAACCATCGATGGCGTCGCGCCCACCTCTGGTTCACGTCTCCCCAATCGAAGCTGCCGGTCGGAAGTGACGAACATCTCCAACGGTGTGGTGCAGACTGGATGGCCGTCCAGCGAGGAACGGTTCAACACGAGGTGTTCGAGGGCGAGAAGGCTGCGGCCTTTGTGGATGGTGACGAGATCGTCATCCATGTTAGCTGTCGTGAGGACGCCAAGGTGCTTATTGACACCATACCGTATGCGCTGGCGATCACGCTTGAAGTGGCGGATGCAATTGGTATCGATATCTACACCGAAATTCGCGCCCGCGTCCTGAACCGGGTCCGCGTTGCCGCCGAAGGCGCTTCCACATGAGAGGGCAACGAATTTTCCCCTTATGGCCATGCATGCCCCTCGGCCAGTGGAAATGTGGGAGGGGCTGATGAAGCGCACCTGCGAAGCTGCCTTTGAATCCGTCATCGAAGCGCATTTGCTCGAAAACGGCTACATCTCTCAGGCTTCCGACGGCTTCGACCAGGAACGGGAGCTCTTCCCGGCAACAGTGCTGGATTTCATCCAAGAGACCCAGCCCAAAACCTGGGCGGCGTTGAGATCGCTGCACGGGGAGAAGACTGGCGAACAGGTTCTCACCGATCTGACCAAATGGATGAACGCCAATGGCTCCCTGGCCACCCTGCGGCATGGGTTCAAATGCTATGGGCGCACGTTGCGCGTGGCGTATTTCAAGGCGGCCCATGGACTCAACCCGGAACTGGAGGCCCACTACGCCGCCAACCGGGTCGGTATCACCCGGCAACTCCACTTTTCCACCCGCACGGAACACTCCCTGGACGCCGTCCTCAGCGTCAACGGCATCCCCCTGGTCACCATCGAGCTGAAAAATCCGCTTACCGGCCAAACGGTCGAGCACGCCATCCGCCAGTACCGCAAGGACCGGGATCCCCGTGAGCCCATCTTCGAGTTCAAACGGCGCACACTGGTCCATTTTGCGGTGGATACCGAATCGGTCTTCATGACCACCCGCCTGGCTGGACCGTCTACTTATTTTCTGCCCTTCAACAAGGGCTGCGATGGCGGCGCAGGCAATCCGGTTGACCCACGGGGACGGGGATACCGGACGGCCTACCTGTGGGAGGAGGTTCTGCAAAAAGAGAGCTTGCTCGATATTCTGGCCCGTTTCATCCATCTGCAACAGGATGAAAAGCGTGATGACAAAGGGCGGAAGGTCAAAAAAGAGACCATGATCTTTCCGCGTTTTCACCAGTTGGAGGCGGTGCGCTTCCTGGAATCCGCAGCGCGCAACGATGGCGTGGGACACAACTATCTTGTCGAGCACTCAGCGGGTAGCGGCAAGAGCAACACCATTGGATGGCTGACGCACCGTCTGGCCTCCCTCCACAACGATGCGAACGAACGGGTTTTTGATACCGTCATCGTGGTCACGGATCGGATTGTCCTGGATCAACAACTGCAAGATACGATTTATCAGTTCGAGCACCGCCATGGTGTCGTTCAGAAGATCGATGAGAGTTCGCGTCAACTGGCTGAAGCCCTGGAAAACGCCGTCCCCATCGTCATCACCACCTTGCAGAAGTTTCCTTTTGTGACCAGACAATTGATCAAGATGGCCGAAGAACGGGGAGATGTCGGCCAAGGCATGCTGCCCATGCGTCGTTGCGCGGTCATCATCGATGAGGCGCACAGTTCTCAGGGAGGAGAAACGGCCACCGATTTGAAGGAAGTGCTTGGCGGGGAACGACTGCGCCAGGAGGCCAAGGAGCGCGCTGCCGAAGAAGGGCGGGAGGAGTTCGAGGAATTGTTCCGCAGCATGGCCAAGCGTGGGCGACAGGCCAACATCAGCTTCTTTGCCTTCACCGCCACACCCAAGCACAAGACCATGGCGGTGTTCGGCAATGATGGTCGGGCCTCCCATCGTTACACCATGCGACAAGCGATTGAGGAGGGGTTCATCCTGGATGTCCTGAAGCACTACACCACCTATGCCACCTACTTCCGCCTGCTCAAAGCTACTGAGGAGGATCCCAACGTTGAACGAAAAAAGGCGGCCCGCGCCCTGGCTCGTTTTCTCAAGCTCCATCCGCACAACATTGCTCAAAAAACCGAGGTAATGGTGGAACACTTTCACGCGGCATCCCAGCACAAGATCGGTGGCCGCGCCAAGGCCATGGTGGTGACCGGTTCAAGGCTGGAGGCGGTCCGCTACAAGCAGAGCTTTGATCGCTACATTCAGCAGAAGGGTTACCCGATCAAATCCCTGGTCGCCTTCTCTGGAACCGTGATCGATGACCAAATCCGGGATGTGACGTACACCGAAGAGGGCATGAACCTCGGCGTGCGTGAAAAAGAGTTGCCCGACGCCTTTGCAACCCAGGAATATCAAGTGTTGCTTGTGGCCGAAAAATATCAGACCGGGTTTGATCAACCGCTCCTCCACACCATGTACGTGGACAAACGATTGGCAGGTATTCAAGCCGTTCAGACCCTTTCCCGACTCAACCGCACCCATCCACTCAAAGAGGACACCTTCGTACTCGATTTCGTCAATGAACGGGACGAGATCCGGGAAGCCTTCAAGGTCTATTACGAAGGCGCGGAGATGGGCGAGGAGGTTGACCCGGCCAGGATGTATGAAATCAAGGGCGAGTTGGATGCATCCGGCATCTACCTGCCCGAAGAGATCGAACGATTCTGCGCCGTCTATTTCAAACCGAAGCAACGACAGAGCGTGGCAGATCATCAGGCCATGAACTCAGCCATGGATCCTGCCGTGTCCCGATTTACCGTCCTTCAACGGGAAAACGAGGATGAGTCCGAACTCCTCCGAGGAAAAATTCAAGCCTTCCGCAATCTTTATTCCTTCCTCAGCCAGATCATTCCCTACCAGGATTCCGACCTGGAGAAACTTTATGTCTTCCTGCGCCATTTGGCGACAAAGCTGCCAAAACGGCGCAGCGGACCCTCCTATCAGTTTGACGATGAGGTCAGACTCGAATACTACCGCATCCAGAAGATCAGCGAAGGTTCGATCAGCCTGCATGAAGGTGACTCCCGTCGCTTGGATGGTCCCACCGAGGTGGGTTCGGGAGTAGCCCGTGAGGAACCCGTACCTCTTTCCCGTCTGATTAATGTGGTCAACGAGCGGTTTGGAACAGATTTCAACCAGGCCGACCAGCTCTTTTTTGATCAAATTGTGGCGGACGCCCTAGCGGATGATGGACTCAGACAGGCTGCCGAAGTCAATCCAGAGGACAAGTTCGAATTGGTTTTCAAGAATTTGCTGGAAGCTCTTTTCGTTGAACGCATGGATCAGAATGAGGAGATCTTTGCCCGCTTTATGAATGATAAATCATTTCAGAAGGTGGTGACAGCTTGGCTTTCTTCCGAGGCATATCGCAAGTTGAAAGTCGAAGGAGCCACGCGTGATGATAAGGAGTAAGATATCATGAATATTCCCCTCCGCTGGCTGCACTGTCTTGGTTCAGCGGAAAATGGAGTGGCGTCGACTTCACTCAATGGGCCACACTGCCTCCCATTAACAACCCATTCTTCGATCAATAAAGAATATTCAAAGAAATGATCAATGAGTTCCATGAGAGTCCAGCCGTCATGTCCACCCTCACCTTTCTCACCCACATGGAGCGCAAGCGACTTGAACGTTTTCGGGACGAGGACCTGCCTCGGGGGCGGGGGGTGTTGCTGTTCGGGGCGGGCATGGCGGTGGCGGCGGGGTTGCCTTCCGGGGCGGAGCTGGCCAATCGGCTGAATCAGGAGTTCGGCTTGGACCTGCCCGCGAACCTGACCCTGCCGGAGGTGTGCGACAGGGCGGCCATTTTCCTGCCGGTGAAGGCCTTCCGAAGCGGGATCCTCGCCATCATCGATGACGAGGCCGTGCCCCTGCCGGTGACCTATCAACTGGCAGCCCGCATGAACTTTGCCGAATACCTCACCACCAATGTGGACCGGCTGCTGGAATGGTCCCTGCGGGATGCGCGTAAACTTTACACCCTCGTCATCTCCGACGAGGACCTCTCCTTCATCGATCAAGGCGCCCGGCAACGGGTGCCGCTCACCAAGGTCCACGGCTCCCTGGACCACCCCCATACCTTGGCCTTCACCACCCTAGAGATGGACTCGCTCCCGGACAAACGGTCCCGGCTTTTCGATCACCTAAGGGAGACAGCCGCCCGCAAGTCCATGCTGATCATGGGCTTTGCCCTCAACGATCCCGACTTGCTGGGGGTGTTCCGGGCCGTGGAGCAGGCCGGGGGCGGGGATCACATCCTGGTGGATTGCGGACGCAGCCCGGAAGAACGGGAACGGTTGCGCCAATTGGGGTGCCTGCTGGTGGACCCGGGACCGGGGCAGTTCGAACGATATGCCGAGATCCTGGGCTATCTTTCCAACATGGATCCCTCCCGGCTGGCGGCCATTGCCGGTCGCCGCCCTCGGCGGGCCAACCCGTTTCCCGGCCTCGCCCCCTATCCCTACCGCGCCCCCCGCTTCACCGGTCGGGAGGAGAAGACCGTCGAGCTGGCCGCCGGCCTGCCCGCCACTCCCCCGGTCACGGTCTTTTTCGGCGAGAGCGGTTGCGGAAAGTCATCGTTCTTCAATGCCGGGGTGACGCCCTACCTGGAACAGCAGGGGGCCTATCTCCCGGTGCTGATCCGCCCCCCCGCGCTCCCGCCCCTGGAAGCGGGATTGGCACGGGAGGCGTTGAGCCTGGCCGATGCCACGGTCACCCTGCCCTTGGCGGTGGAGCAGATCATCGCCCGGGCCGAAAACAGGGGGATCTTCCTCATTATCGACCAGTTCGAACAGGTGTTCCATCCACCATTCTTCAGGGGTAACTATTCAGCACCCCGCCTAAAAAAGATCCTTGACAGGGTTTTTCGCTGTCT
>JADFWP010000064.1 GCA_015234115.1 Magnetococcales bacterium | reverse complement strand
GGGATTATACACGCTTATCCTGATTAATGGAAGCCTGTTAGCGCTTATGGGGCGAAGCCCTTGGGACTTTGGCCTTGTCTTTGGCGCGCCTTTCCAGCAGCGCGCCCCCTGGTCGCCGCAGGCGATGCCTTTGGACCAGAAACTCGATCCCGGAATGATCGCGATGCAAAGATCAGGCAGCCCTCTGGGCTTGTTCCAGTTCCCGTTGCAGCCCATCCCGGTCGATCCACCAGTCATCGCCGACCATCATCTCCAACCCCTTGAGGATGGACGGGATGTAACCATCGGGATTGTCAAGTCCCTTGGCCTCGACCCAGATCTGAAACGCCTCTTCGCCAATGACGTTGTAGGTGTCACAAACCAGAGAAAACATCTGCTGGGACTGACCGATCGCCAGATCCCGATCCTCGTGATCCGGGGTGCGGTGTTTGGCGAGCAGATGGGCGAGAGCGCAAATGTACGGAGCCAGATCATGGCTCGGACCCAGGGTGTTGAGCAGATGAAACAGCGACTGGACCACCTCGATGGCCGGGGCATCGGTTTTGAGTCCCACCCAGATCCGCTGAGCCAGGGCCTTGTAGATCTCCTTGTTCTTGTGCTTGGTGGAGAGGCGTTTGAGGATGGTCAGCACTTCGGGCCAGTTGCCCTGGCGGCTCAAACGATCGATGGCGACACGATCTTCGTTCCACTCTTCGGCTGGAGAGAGCGCAGGTTTTTCGGTGCCGGCCACGGACGGATCCGGCTGAATGGGAATGATGCGGGGCATGGCGGGATTCATGGCATCTCCTGTGGGTTGCACGTTAAAAAAATCCAGCTTACGGCGACACCGGCCCAGGTGGCAAGTCCATATAAGCGGAAGTTGATGATGACAGCGCCGGACAAGAGATGATAGAATCTTTGGAAAGTGTGACCCCTCTCTTCCCTCCCGGGCGCGTGCCCGCCAACCGAGGCCAAAAGATCCGCCCATGTCGTGGAAACGATGGTTGATCCTCACCCTGCTGCTGCTCTCCCTGGGTGCCGGAGGATGGTACTCCTGGCGCCAGCGCGAAACCGACGAAAAAACCCGCCTGCTCACCGCCAAAGTGATCACGGCCACGATCGAAGAGACCACCACGGCGCTGGGAACCCTGCAACCCCTGAATTACGTGGATGTGGGCACCCAGGTTTCGGGCCAGTTGAAAAAAATCCACGTCGCCCTGGGCGATACCGTTCACGCAGGCGATCTGCTGGCGGAAATCGATCCGTCGCTGCTGATCACCAAGGTGGAATCGGACCGTGCCCAATTGCAGGCCCTGGAGGCCCAACTGGCGGAAAAAACCGCCCAGAATGTCCTGGCCAAAGCCCAGTTCGCCCGCCAGAAAACCATGCTGGCCGCCGATGCCACCAGCCGCGAGGCGTTGCAATCCGCCGAATCGACCCTGAAAACCACTGCCGCGCAAATGGTCCAGATCGCCGCCCAGATGCGTCAGGTGGAATCCAGCCTGCGGGCCAACGAAACCAATCTGGGCTATACCCGCATTCTCGCGCCGATGAACGGCACGGTGGTCACCCTGCCCGCCCGCCAGGGACAGACCCTCAATGCCACCCAGCAGGCGCCGACACTGTTGCGCATCGCCGATCTGACCACCATGACCGTCTGGACCCAGGTCTCCGAAGCCGACATCTCCCGCCTGAAACTGGGCATGACCGCCTGGTTCACCACCCTGGGCCGCCCGGAAAAACGTCACTACAGCCGTCTGCGGCAGATTCTGCCCACCCCGGACGTGGTCAACAACGTGGTGCTCTACAATGCCCTGTTCGATGTGGAAAATCCCGATCAGGAACTCGGCATCCAGATGTCGGCCCAGGTGTCGTTCGTCCACGGCGCGGCCAAGGATGCGCTGCTGGTCCCGATCTCGGCGCTGAACGCGGGAGTTGCGGAAAAAGGGAGCGAAAAACGGGAACGGGACAAGGAAACCCGCAAAGAGCGTCCCAACAAGGATCAAACCACGGTACGCCTGCTGGTCGCAGGCAAACCGGAAAACCGCGTGGTGGAGGTGGGGGTGAAAAACCGTCTGCAAGCCCAGATCCTCTCCGGACTCGCCGAAGGCGACGAGGTGGTGATCGCCTCGCCCGAAAAACGTCCCGGCGCCAGCACCTCGCCGCTGCTCATGAACCGCCGTCCCACGGGTGGTGGCAGGGGCCGATGAACCCGCCCTCCCCCCCCACGGAACCCCTCATCCAACTGGATCGGGTCAGCAAAAGCTACATCTCCGGCCCCCTGACGGTCGATGTGCTCCATGCGTTGACCCTGACCATCTGGCCCGGCGAGTTCATCGCCATCATGGGCGCCTCCGGCTCAGGCAAATCCACCCTGATGAACCTCATCGGCTGTCTCGACCGCCCCACCGGTGGCCGCCTGCTGCTGGAGGGCCAGGAGATCTCCGGATTCGAACGGGATCAGTTGGCAGGATTGCGGCGTCATCTGTTCGGCTTCATTTTTCAGCAGTACAACCTGCTTCCCACGGCCACGGCTGACGAAAACGTCGAAATGCCCGCCATGTACGCCGGGCTGGCCAAACCGGAACGCTCCCGCCGCGCCCGTGAGCTTCTGACCTCCCTGGGACTGGGCGACCGCCTGCATCATCGTCCCAGCCAGCTCTCCGGCGGCCAACAGCAACGGGTGGCCATCGCCCGCGCCCTGATCAACGGCGGTCGCATCATCCTGGCCGACGAACCGACCGGCGCTCTGGACAGCCGGGGCGGACGGGAGATCCTCGCCTGGCTGCACCGTCTCAACGCGGCAGGCCACACCATCATCCTGATCACCCATGATCCGGCTGTGGCCCAGGAGGCCAAACGGGTCGTGACCATTGCCGATGGCCGCATCCTCTCGGACAACGGCACCGGATCCCCCCCGGAATCCCCGCCCGAAGTGCGCGCTCCGGAACGGAAAACGGTGGACAAACAGGTGATCGACCTGACCGAAACCGTCAAGATCGCCCTGCATTCGCTGCGCGCCAACCTGTTCCGCACCGTGCTGACCCTGTTGGGAATCATCATCGGCGTCGGCTCGGTGGTGGCCATGCTGGCACTCGGAGATGGGGCCAAACAGGAGGTGCTGACCCGCATCCAGGCCATGGGCACCAATTTGTTGCTGGTGCGCTCCGGTGCGGCCAATCTGCGCGGCAGTGGCGGACAACCGGCCACGCTCAACACCGACGACGCGGACGAAATCGCCCTGCTGCCCAATGTGCGCCGCGCCGTGCCCGAACTGGGCGGCGCCATCACCGTGCGCCATGGCGGCAACGATACCCAGACCCAGGCCACGGCCACCACCGCCGAATTCCCCGAAGCGCGAGACTGGTTCCCGGAAAAAGGGATCTTTTTCACCGCGTCCGATGTCAAAAGCTTCGCCCCGGTGGTGGTGCTGGGCCAGACCGTGGCGGAAAATCTCTTCGATCCGGACGAGGATCCGATTGGTCAACAACTCCTGATCAAAAACATCCCGTTCCAGGTCATCGGCATCATGTCTCCCAAGGGGGCCACCCCCTATGGCAGCGACATGGACGATGTGGTGCTCATTCCGCTCTCCACCGGCAGCCTGCGCCTCTTTGGCCAACGTTTTCTGCGCTCCATCAATGTGGAGGTCGAAAATGTCGATGCCATCGATGACACCCAGGAGGAGATCACCACCCTGTTGACCACCCGCCATCAAATGGTGGATTTCCAGGTGCGCAACATGGCCTCGCTGCTGGACTCGGCCAACGAAACCCAAAACACCATGACCCTGCTGCTCGGCTCGATCGCCGCCATCTCCCTGCTGGTGGGCGGCATCGGCGTGATGAACATCATGCTGGTCAGCGTCTCGGAACGCACCCGCGAAATCGGCATCCGCATGGCGGTCGGCGCGCGCAGCGGGGACATCATGACCCAGTTCCTGGTCGAGGCGCTGGTGGTCTGCCTGCTCGGCGGCATCCTCGGAGTGGTCGCGGGCCTGGCCACGGCGCTGATCGCCATGCAGTTCGGCATCCTGGCGATCTTCACCCCGACCCCGGTGGTGATGGCCTTCGGATTTGCCGTGGCCACGGGTTTGATCTTCGGCTTCATGCCGGCACGCAAGGCCGCGCAACTCGACCCGGTGGTCGCTCTGGCGGACAAGGGGTAAACATGCCTGACTCTTCCTGTTTCCGTCCGCTGCTCCGGATTCTGCCACTGCTCCTGCTGGCCGGATGCGCCACGCCGGAGCCCTGGCAACCGCCGACCCCCACCCTGCCCGACCAGTGGCGCCATGCCCCCTCCCTGGATCCGGCCAACCCCGCCCACCCGATCGCCGCCGGACCCTGGTGGCAGAGCCTGGGCAGTCCGACGCTCGACGCTCTCGAACAGGCCGCCCTGGCCCACCATCCCGACCGGATGGCGGTACTGGCCCGTCTCGCCCAGGCCGAGGCCCGACTGCGGGTGGCGGAAAGCCCCCTGTTGCCGGAGTTGGAACTCCAGTCCAGCCAGCAGCGCGCACGCCGGAACAGTGCCACCCCGTCCGCCAAGGCCACCCTGGTCCAGACCACCCAGGCATCCCTTGCCGCCAGCTACGAACTGGACTACCGGGGCCGCAACCGCGCCCTGACCGACAAGGCCGCCGCCGAACTGGACGCCGCCCACCTGGAACACGACAGCCTGCTGTGGAGCCTGACCGCCGACCTGGCCAGCGGTTACGTGAAACTTCTGACCCTCAAGGCCCGCCGCGCCCAGGCTGAACACGCCCGCGCCACGGCCACGCGCACGCTGGAACTCATCCGCCATCAGGTGGCAGCCGGTCACGGCTCCCCCCTGGATGCCGCACGCCAGGAAAACACCGTCGCCACCATCGAAGCCCAGAGCGCCGCCCTGGCCCTGCAACACGATCAAACCGAAGCCGCCCTGGCCCTGCTCGCGGATCAACCCCTGGCCGCGATGCAGCATCTGGAAGGCCATCTGGAAACGCTGCGACTGCCGGTCATCGCACCGGGGCTGCCTGCCACCCTGCTGACCCGGCGCCCCGACATCCGCCGCGCCGAAGCCGACTTGCAAGCCGCCCATGCCGATCTGCAAGCCGCCCGCGCTGCCCTGTTCCCGACCATCCAACTGACTGCGGAACGCGGTTATGCCAGCAACGCGCTCGGCACGCTCCTCTCGCCGGCCAGCCTGTTCTGGAATCTGAGCGCCGGAATGGTCGCCACTCTGTTTGATCACGGCAAAACCGCAGGGGCCATCGAACTGGCCCAGGGCAAACGGCAGGCCGCCGTGGCCGCCTATCAGCGAGCGATTCTGTCCGCACTCAAGGATGTGGAAGAGAACCTGGCCGCCAGCCATTGGCTGGCCGAGCAGGAGCAGGCCCAGCGACGGGCCGAATCCGCCGCACAAGAGGCGCTGCGTCTGGCCGAAGCGCGCCACCAGGCCGGAGCCAGCGACTTTCTCGCCGTGCTGGAGGCGCAACGCACCTTGTTGCAGGCGCAGGACGAACGGCCCCAGATCCGTCAGGCGCGCCTGAATGCCGCCATCGGATTGTTCAAGGCGTTGGGGGGCAGGATGGAAGAGAGACTTCCCGAAACATTGCCAACCCGTCCATGACCAAACCGTCTCCCGGACAAAACACGCTTTCAGGATGACGGGGGCCGTTGCAACGCCTGCAACCGCGCCGCCAGCTCTTTCAACTGCACCAATGCCTCTTTCATGCGGTATTTCTGAATCATTTGAGCCATTTGTTCCAATGGCTCCCGCATGGAATCCGGCCATTGGATGCCGCGCATCTCTTCCAGAATGGGCAGACAGGGACGCGGTTTGCGCTCCAGGATCAGCGGTTCCAGTCGGGTCAGGCAGTGCAACAGCCGATCATGATCAACGGGCGCCGCCTGCCGTGGGGCAACCGGACGCAAAGAGGCAGGAAGGGCTGCCAAAGCCGCCTCGATGGTGACAACGGTCTGGGCAAGAACCTGTTGCAATTGACACAACAGCGCATTCAAATCCGTGCGCTCCTCCCCCTCCAGCGCCTGTTCCACATGCGCACTGATCTCCCGCAACACATCGCACCCCAAATTTCCAGCCAGACCTTTCAAGGTGTGGGTAAACCGTTTGGCCTCCCCGAACTGATCCTGTTCCAGGGCTGTCCCGATGCGTTGTGCAGCATCTTTCTCTTTCTGAAGAAATTTTTCCAAAAGAGTGACGTAAAGCTTCTGATTGCCCCCCAACCGTGCCAAAGCGCGCGCCAGATCGAATCCCGGCAGGTTCAGCGCCGGAGGCCGTGACTCGCCAGACTTGTCCGATGCTCCGATGCTGGCCGCCTCGATCCCCGGCCCGTCCGGATGAAGCTGGCGGATCAATGTGGCCATCAGACGATCCACATCAATGGGCTTGGAAACATAGTCGTTCATACCCACGGCCAAACAACGCTCCCGCTCGCCGGACATGGCATTGGCGGTCATGGCGATGATGGGAACCGTTTTGCCATTGTCCAGAGTGCGAATCCGTTCGGTGGCACCATACCCGTCGAGCAGCGGCATCTGGATATCCATGAGGATGACCTGGAAATCCTGCTGCCGCACCATAGTAATGGCCTCCTGCCCATTGTCGGCGATGGTCACCTCAAATCCAGCCATGGTCAGCAGTTCACAGGCCACCTGTTGATTAATTTCGTTGTCTTCGACCAGGAGCAGGCGCGTGCCGCGCAAAGCGGCCAACAACGTATCAAACGTGTTGACCCGCTGCGGATCACGACGGGGCGACGGCGCAGTCTGACAGCCAAAGGCGACCATGATGGCATCAAACAGTTGGGAATGGCTGAACGGCTTGATCAAATAGCCATCCAGATGGGCACTCATGGCCTCTTCCCGCACCTGGGCATGGTCAAAAGCAGTCAACAGGATGATGCGCGGTTGCATCGCCGTCGTCAGCCGGAGACGCACCTGACGGGCGCATTCGAGACCATCCATGCCCGGCATTTTCCAGTCCAGGACAATCAATCCAAAGGGGGATCCGGCATCGGCAGCCTGGACCAAATGCAGCAACGCCTCGGCTCCGGAGGTGACGCACACCACCTCCAACGAAAAATCGGTCAAGGTCTGCTGGATGATCTCCCGAGCCATGGCGTTGTCATCGACCACCAGTACACGACGTTGCCGGGCCAACATGTCCATGGGAAGCATGACCACAGGCTCGGCTGCCGCCTCGCCAATCCTGAAAGTGGCTGTGAAGGCAAATTGACTCCCCCTGCCCGGCACTCCGGTCGCGGAAATCTGACCCCGCATCAACTCCACCAACCGACGACTGATCGACAACCCCAGACCCGTCCCACCAAAACGTCGTGTGGTCGAGGCATCCGCCTGCGAGAACGGTTTGAAAAGCTTGTCGATCTGTTCGGTGGTCAAACCGATGCCCGAATCCTGAACCGTGAAACGCAAACGTACCTCGTGATGATTCTGTTCCAGCAGAATGACCTTGACGATCACCTCTCCCGCAGAGGTGAACTTGATGGCATTGCCGGTCAGATTGACCAGCACCTGTTCCAGACGCAAAGGATCACCGATCAGGTGGCCTGGTATGCGATGATCGATCCAGTAAAGAAATTCCAACCCCTTTTCTTGGGCCTTGAAAATCATGAGAGTGCTGAGATGGCTGATCACATCTTCCAGGTGGAAAGCAATGGATTCCATCTCCAAACGTCCCGCCTCAATCTTGGAAAAATCCAGAATGTCATTCAGAATCCGCAACAGGGAATGGGCAGAACTGTTGATCTTGTCCAGATAATCCCGTTGCCTGGGCATCAACTCCGTGCGCAAGCACAGATGGGCCATACCGATGATGGCATTCATGGGGGTGCGGATCTCATGACTCATATTAGCCAGGAACTCGCTTTTAGCCTGATTGGAATCCTCTGCCAACTTCTTGCTGGCGCGCAATTCGACCGTCAGGTGCTCCAGCGCGGCACTCTTCTCGCGCAAGGAGAACTCTACCGCCTTGCGTTTTCTGATCTCGGTTTCCAGATCGGCGTTCATGTGTTGCAGTTGGTTTTTTTGCCGATCGGTCTCTTCGACCTGGCGCGTCAGGTTCAGGGCACGACGGCGCAGATGTTCAAACAGGAGCACGCTGATCAACAGAATCGGCGGTACGACGCTTGATGCCACCAGAAATCCCCGCGAAGTGAGATGACTGTAAAGCATGCGCTCCTTGATCCGCGTGACCCAGAAATATCCGGTCCCGGCCAAGGCGAGCTTGACCGCCACGTCATTTTCCCCAGGGTTTGAGACGTTTGGCAGCAAAAACAGTTGGTCAGAATCGGCACGCAGCACCAGGGCCAGTTGCGCCTCCGAAAACACCTGATTCTGGAAAGACAAAGACAGACCATCGGCCCGCACCATGAATTCCTGGCGTCCATCCTCCTGTTCTGCCAGATGCGCCGGACCAAAAAAGGTGTTGAAATCCCCAAGAGCCAACAGATACCCCCGCAACCGGTTCTTGAAAAGCACCGGCGCCTTCATCACAAGTTGCCGTTGCGACAGATCGATTGCAATCTCTGGCGTCTTGACCGGAGGCGCCACCTCCGCAGGCCAGAGATCGTGAGAAGACCCGGCATCCACCAGAACAGTCCCGTCCGGTCCAAACAGAGTCAGCCGCAAAAAAGAAGGCCGTGCATCCACGGAATCGATATCTAAAGTTTTTAGAAAACGATTCCGGATGGTTTCGAGATTGGCATTCAGACCATACAAAGGCGACATGCCAAGATCCTGATTGGTCAGATAGGTTTCGACTTCCGGACTGCGGGTCAACTCGACAATCTGCTCCAGATGGCTGCCCAGGTGATTGGAAAGCGCAACCGATCGCCGCACGGCCTCATTGAACAGACGATTGTCCGCAGATTGACGCAACTGCTCCTGGCTTTTGTAACCATGCCACAGCAGTGTCGAGGAATAAACCAGAAACAAAGATGCCAGGAGAACCGGCAGAGTCAACATCTTGTTCATCTGAGCGGTTCTCCCATGACGATTCAGCTTTTGTTGGCAAAGAAGTCTGGAAAGTAACTCCTGATTCCCGGATAATATTTCTTCACGATGGCCTCATAGGTGCCGTCCCGGCGGATTTTCTCCAAATAACCATCAAAAGCCTGGCGCAACCGGGGAGCATCCTTGGGAAAAGCGGCCGCCATCTCCTGAGCCTGGGATACCGGGCCGATTACCTTGATCTTCCCGGTCCATTTCTGCAAATCGATCAACGCATCTGCCACGTCCAGCAACGACAGTTCCGCATCCTGGTTGAGCAGGGCCGGAACCATTTCGTTGAGATTGGTATTCTTGGTGTATTTACGCAGATCCAACCCCTTGTCCTTCAAACCATAGAGGCCGGGATCCAGACAGGTTTTCTCCATGACCAGCAGGCTTTTACCCGCGATCATCCCTTTGGTCTCCTGGATGTCCTGGCTCAAATTCGCACTCCCCTTGATCGGGACCAACTCCGAATCGGAACGGGCGATCAACCACACCTGGGTGGGGAAGATCGGTGCCGAAAAATCCACCACCTTCTGCCGCCAGGGCAGCACCGTATACCCGGTGGAAATCATATCCCCCAGAATGGGATAATCTCCCTCCAAGGTGACTTCGTCCCCTTTGCGCACCACCTGCTTGCCAAGCAGATCTTTGAGTACATTATCAAAGTCGGTAAAGACCAGGGAATAACGCAGCCCGAGGCTCTTGGCAAAGCCCTGCACAATCTCCACATCCATGCCGTCACCGGAACCGGTGACAAAATTGGCATACCTGATGCCCAAATGACGCAATTCCCCCCGTTCCTGAATTTCCTGCAAATCAGCATGGGCCGGCACAATCACGACAACCGAACACAACAACAATAACAAGAAGAAAAACAGACGAAACAGGCGAATGGATGGCATGGGCGACTCCTTGAGGCGACAGAGTGGGAAACAGGGGACACCGCACTTGAGAGCACAATATCTTGCAAAATTCTCAGACATCTCTTCAGCTTTTGCAAGTAAAAATGATGTGGCTGCATTCAAGCCTGCGCCTGATTTGACATGAGGCGCCACAGAGCGCCGCACTTCCCTTCAGAGCACTCCCCCCTGCGCCCGCCGCAACACCCGTACCCCCCCCTCCTTGCGCAGCAGCAGACTCGCCAGCCGGGTGCGACCTCGCCCCAGACGCACCTCCTGTTCCAGCAGAAAATAGTGGCTGGCCACCCCCAACCCTCCGGACAAGACGGTTTTGCCCTTGAGCAGCGGATCATTTAATAAATCATTTACATTCGTATAACCTTTATCTTGCTGCCGCTTGCCATCCAGGGCCATGGCATCGGCCTTGGGCATGTTCTCGACCAGGGTCATCAGCAGTTCCACAGGCGCCGTGTTGATGTTCAACTCGGTCCGCTCCGGCAGGGCAGTCACCAGAGGCAACAACAGGGCCACCGCCTCCCCGGTGAACCCCTCCACCTGACGCAATTCGGTGGCCGTGACGAAAAACTGATTGGCCGGACGATAGCCGGGCTGCTTGCCGTAATAACTCCCCTCCTCGGCCCCGCCCGGACCACTCACCCGATCATCGGCATCGATCCAGTCCACCACCGCCGCCGCCAGACGCGACTCCAGTCCAACCACACGCAACAAACGCGTAAAGCGGGCAAAATCCTCCGGACTCTGTTTGCCATCCAGCAACAAATTATTCAGATTGAACAGACCTTGCAGATCGCGGATGCCTCCGGCAATGGTCCCGCCACCCACGGCAATGGCCGGCAGGGCCGTGGCCCAGGGTTCGTTGAGATGATCCGTCGGACCTTCGGACGCATCGCGGGTCAAAATCCCCATGGCCCACCCCTCGCCGCCCAGGGCATACTGCAAGGCCCGATCCCGATCCAGCAGGTTGCCGCTGGATCGAATCTCCAGGTGTTGCGCCGCCATCATGCCCGCAGTCAGGGTCACGGCCACGGCGACGATCAACAACGCAGTCAACAGCGCCGCACCCCGCTGGGCCATCACACCCCTCCCGCCAACTCGAACAGACGACGAATCCGCCCCCAACCGTTCTTGCGTACCACAATCTCCACGGCACGCGGCAAAGGAGGCACCACCGGTCCGGCCTGCTGCGTCCCTTTGGCCTGGACCACAGGCGGCAGGGAAGGAGGCCAGTCGTTGCGCCACTGCCCATCCCCGCCCAGAAAATGAATCTCGACCCCGCTCACCTCTTCCAGCAGCACCTCCCCGACCGGCAACTCTTCGCTCACCCGATCCACCACCGGCCAGGAACGACGCACCACACGTCCCTCCTCCAACGCATAACCGACCCGCTCCAGCGCACTGCGGACCAGAGCACGCGGATTGGGCCGACCGCCACGGGTCAACTCCAGAAACCGGGTCTCTCCATCCCGCCCGCTCAGGGCCGCAAGCCTCCCGCGACTCCCATCCACCCCGTCGCGGGCCACGGTCTGTTCCACATCCCTGGAAAAATGATAAAAAAAGGTGCGCAATCCGGCCAACGCCTCCCGATGCCGCGCCTCCTGATCACGGGCCTGAAGCAGCGTGTTCAGCCCCCCGTAGGCCATGGCCGACATCACGGCAAAGACCGCCAGCGCGGCCAACAACTCCAGCAGGGTAAAACCGCGTTGTCCGGAACCAAACCGCACCCCTTCCGGGATCATGCGTTTTTGGCCCGAGGGCGTCGCCTGCGGCGACCAGAGGGCGCGCCGGCGGCAAAGCGCGCAAAGGCCAAAGTCCCAAGGGCTTCGCCCCTGGACCCCACCAGGGGCCACTGGCCCCTGAACCCCATTGACAAACGACGTATCCCAAGATGGGTGCGATTCAAGAATCATGGCCTGGCCAGAAACGCTTCAAGGCGCGCCAAAGGCTGGGTGGTCTCCGAAGCATCGGCCCGCACCAGAATCTCCAGGCGACGCACCTGGGGTTCCGGCGTGGTGGAGACCAGCACGGTCCAATACCACTCCCGCTCGGCCATGGATTCGGTGCCCCGGAATGAACCTGGATCGGGCCACTCCCGTCGCACCCGGCGTTCCGTGGCCTGATTCAACGCCACCCAGTGGGCCAGGGTACGATCCCGCAAATAGGCGGCATTGCGGATGTGTTCCGATGACACCCGCAACGACGCGGCCAGCGCCAACGCCAAAACCGCCAGCGCAGCCACGGTCTCCAGCAGGGTGAATCCTCCGGCCCGCCCCCTCATTGCCCCGCCACCCGCTCGATCTGCACCCGCCCGGTCACGCCCGCAACCAGACGATGCACGATCCGCTCCCCGCGCGCGCCCAACAGACGCAGTTGCCACTGAAACGGGGTCATCGTCCCGTCGGAAGAGACGATCACCTGGGGCGGATCTTCCGGTTGCAGCGGCTTGTCCTCCAGATTCCCTTCCACACGCAGTTCCATGGACACAAACCCATCTGGAAAACGATGGGGTTGAAGCAGCCGATCCGCTCCTGGCGCCAGCCAGTGGTTTTCGTCATTCAATATCTGAAATTCATACCCATTGGGATGGAAACGAATGCCCCACTCCTCGCCATAAAGCTGCGACTCCCGCACCACCAATCCGATCCGCACCTTGAGACGATCCAACTCCTCCCGCGCGACTTTCTCAAGATCGCGGGATCCCACCGACAACGCCGCCATGCCCATCATCACGCCGACGATCAGCAAAACCACCAGCAACTCCAGCAGGGTGAAACCGGAGGATCTGCTAACGTCCGGTGGCGACACGCGGGCCATCCAGGTTCCAGTTGCCGATGTCGGCATTGTCTCCATCCCCGCCCTCCACCCCGTCCGCGCCCAAGGTGTAAAGATCAAACTCGCCACGCACCCCCGGACGCAAATAGAGATAAGCCCGTCCCCAAGGATCCCGAGGCGGACGGGCCAGATAGCCCCCTTCGCGCCAGTTGGCCGGAACCGGTTCCGAAGTGGGACGTTTGATCAAGGCATCCAACCCCTGATCGGTCGTGGGATAGACGAAATTATCCAACTTGTAGAGATTCAGGGCCGATTCCATGGCCAGGATATCCTGTTTGGCCTTGACCAGTCGCGCCTCTCCCGGACGGCTCATGATCTTCGGCGCCACCAGAGTGGCCAAAACCGCCAGAATCACCACCACCACCATGATTTCGATCAGGGTAAAACCCGCCTGCCTGGATGATTGCATTGTTCTTGCTCACTGGATCAATTGGTTCAGATTGAAAATCGGCAACAGAATCGCCACCACGATGGTCAGAACCATGCCGCCCATCACCAACACCATCAACGGTTCGAGCATGCCGGTCAGCACGCCGATCAGGGTTTCCACCTCCTGTTCCTGGGCTTCGGCGGCCCGGTCGAGCATGTTGGCCAGATTGCCGCTCGCCTCGCCGCTGGCGATCAGATGGACCACCATGGGCGAAAAGATCCGGCTCTCGGCCAACGCCTGATGGAGTCCCCCGCCCTCGCGCACCCGTTCGGCGGCCCGGACCACGGCAGCACGCATCGGCAGATTGACCACACCGCGCCCGGTGATGCGCAATCCCTCCAGAATCGGCACCCCGCTGCCGGTCAGAATCGCCAGGGTGCGGGCAAAACGGGCGGTATTCAGCCCCCGGACCAAAGGCGCGGCAAGCGGCAGACGCAACAGCAGACCATGCCAGAGGCGCCGCACCGCTTCGCGGCGCATCATCAAGCGGGTGCCGACCCAGGCCACCACCAGCCCCGACAACAACACCCCTCCCTGATGGCGCAAAAAGTCCGACAGGGCAATCAACCCACGGGTCAGGGGGGGCAACTCCTGGCCAAAATCATCGAATACTTTAGTAATTTCAGGAACGACATAAGTGACAAGCCCGCCTGCCACCAGGATGGAAAAGGCAACCACCACCGCCGGATAGATCAGGGCCAGTCCCACCCCCGATTTCAGCTTGCCCGCCTTTTCCAGGTAATCGGCAAGCCGTTCCAGCACGCTGTCCAGTTGGCCGGAACTCTCGCCGGCAGCCACGGTTTCGCGGTAGAGATCGGTAAAGAGGGTCGGATAATCGCCCAGCGCCTGGGCCAGGGAGCGCCCCTCCAGCACCCGCGCCCGAACCGACAGCAGGATCACCCGCAACTTTTTGTGATCGGTCTGTTGGGAGACGGTGTTCAAGGCCTCTTCCACCGGCAGGGCGGCCTTGAGCAGGGTGGAGAGTTGGCGGGTGGCCAGGGTCAGGGCGGCGCGCCCCACCCCACGGGTGGGAGAAAGAAAGGAAGATTGATTGTGCGCGACATTTTTCTGAATTTCCTGCACGGTCAACGGGGTCAATCCCAGCTCCCGCAAGCGGTCGCGCACCTCCCGGGCCGATTCTCCCTCCTCGACCCCTTTTTTGGTCCGTCCCCGGCCATCCAGGGCGGTGAATTCAAACGTGCTCACGCCCATTCCCCTCCCACCATTGAAAAAAAAGAGGGGGTCTGGGGGATTCATCCCCCAGGGTTTTGACTTT
>JADFWP010000063.1:3789-14565 GCA_015234115.1 Magnetococcales bacterium | reverse complement strand
AGCCGCTATCGTCATAGCGGTCGTCGACTGGCAACCATCCTTCAGACTTCGGGCTCATCGAGCCGATGATCGGGACGAAGGGAATCCCCTCGTCCATTCAACAACACATCGGACGGTAGACCCTTGATGCCTAAAAAACTCCCGCCCGAAGGGCGGAATGCTGAGCCCGAAAGAAACACGGTGCTCGACATTAAATTCTGACAGCGAGTGTCTCATTTTCATTGACACGTTCCGGCCACGATAACCCACTGCCTGGCACCAGGCTGATTCGGGAATGGAAGGGTGTCGAACACTGCTGCGTCGTTTTGGAGGAAGGCTTTGAATACCAGGGCCGCAAGTTCAAAAGCCTCACGGCCATCGCCAATCTGATCACCGGCACCAAGTGGAACGGGCCTTTGTTTTGGGGCGTGCGTCGTCCTGGAGGGCAAAAATGACGACCATCACGAAACCCAAGACCCTGTGCGCCATCTACACCCGCAAGTCCACGGACGAAGGGCTGGAAATGGAGTTCAACAGCCTGGACGCCCAGCGCGAATCCTGCATGGCCTATGTCGCCAGCCAGAAGTCTGAAGGATGGTTGCCAGTCGACGACCGCTATGACGATGGCGGCTTCTCCGGTGGCAACCTGGAGCGGCCTGCCCTGAAACGCCTGCTTGCCGACATTGCCGACGGCAAGATCAACGTCATCATCGTTTACAAGATCGACAGGCTCTCCCGATCCCTGATGGATTTTTCCAAGCTGGTGGAAACCTTCGACCGCCACCAGGTCACCTTCGTATCCGTGACGCAGGCCTTCAATACCACCACATCCATGGGCAGACTGACGCTCAACATATTGTTATCGTTTGCGCAATTTGAAAGAGAAGTCTCGGCAGAGAGGGTGCGGGACAAGATCGCGGCTTCCAAGCGCAAAGGGATGTGGATGGGTGGCCACCCGCCACTGGGCTATGACATCGAAAACAGAAAGCTCATTTTGAACGAAACCGAAGCCGCCACCGTCCGGCACATCTTTACACGTTTCGTCGAACTGAGTTCTGCCACCAAACTCGCAAATGAACTGGCAGAAAGCGGTCATCACAGCAAAGATTGGATTTCCTCCACCGGCAAGGCCTACATCGGCAGGCCCTTCAACAAGGGTTCGCTCTACAAACTGCTCAACAACCGAACGTACCTCGGAGAGGTGTTTTTCAAGGGCCAGTCCTATCCCGGCGAGCATCCAGCCATCATCGATATCGCCATCTGGGACAAGGCGCAGGCGATTTTTGCCATCAACGGCAACGAGCGATCCTCTATCACCCGGCAGCAATCTCCGGCGGCCTTGAAAGGGCTGGTCTTCTGCCGCCAGTGCCATCGGGCGATGACGCCCACCCACACCCGCAAAAACGGTGCGCGCCTATACCGCTATTATCTTTGCACCGGCGCTGCGAAGAACGGACACGGCACCTGCACCATGCCGACCATCCCGGCGGGGGATGTGGAACAACTGATCCTTGATCATCTTCGATCCCTGATCCACGCACCGGAGATGATGGTGCGCACCTGGAGATCTGCCAGGGAAGAGTCCGAATTGTCGGAACCCGAAGTGCTTGCCACCCTCCGCAGTCTGGACACCGTTTGGGATCAGCTTTTTCCCGCCGAACAGGCACGCTTGACCCAACTGCTGGTGGCCAGGGTCGAGGTGGGCACTGACGGCATCGTGATCAACCTGCGCACCGAGGGAATATCCAGCCTGATCCGCGAACTGCGCCAACCACTTCACCTCCAGAATATGAGAAATTCAAAATGACTACACTTGAATCGGCAGGACAGGCCCAGTACACTTTGAGTACCGACGGCAGCATGCTGTCGATCTTCATCCCGGTGCAATTCAAGAGACGCGGAGGCCGGAAAATGATCGTGGCACCCGATGGCGTGGTCGGCAGGCCAGCCGAACGGGATGAAACCATGATACAGGCCGTGGCCAAGGCGTGGAAGTGGCGTCAGATGCTGGACCGCAAAGAGGCGTTGAACCTGTCGGAGATCGCCGCCAAGGAGAAGATCGGAGAGACGTATGCCGGTCGGATCTTGGAGTTGAGCCTTCTGTCACCGGAGATCGTGGAGGCGATTCTGGATGGCAGGCAGCCGGTTGGGCTATCGTTGCGGGAGTTTGCCAAGGGGATACCTCTGGCTTGGGAAGAGCAGAAGGTGAAGTTTGGGTTTGGGGGGTGACGGGTAGGATGATGGAAAGGGGCAATACGCTCTATCCTCTTGCGCGTAAAGGCACGGATCGTTTAGCATCTGCCGAGTTGTTCTTAACATTTAATGCAAACCTAATGGACGATATGGCGACCACAACCAAAGCCGATCTTGTTGAAGCAATTTACGAACACGCTGGACTGAAATAACCACGCGCAAAGACAAGAAGAAAGTCCGGTTTGATGGCATCATATGCTTGAACTGAAACCGATTTTGTCCGTCCATTTTCCGGCATAGACGTATGGACAAGGTTTTGATGAGGGACCGGGAAATACTATCACCGCCCCCTCAATCTTATCTCTAATTTTCGTGGAAATTTGCATCAATGTCCAGAAAGATCCAGTGGCCCCATCGCCAAATAGCTTAGCAATGGAACCCAAATTGGGGTCGGATAGAGTTTATAAGGACAGGGTGAATTCGTCTCAAATTATTATATTAAATAGTTGATATTTATTAATAGCTCTTATAATTTTTCTTTGCGTTTTTTAATCCAATCTTGTGCCTTATGAGCGAAAACGATTGGGGCGCCATTCAGGATATGGTCAATCCAAAGTATGTCTTCTTTGTCGTTCAACAGGTAAGGATCTGCTGAGTTCACAATTGCATGCAGTAAAATCCAACGTTGATGCTCAGATGCTTTTTGAAATTCTTCCATCAGACTTTTTACCAGGATTTCGCATTTTTTTCTATCAATTGCTTCAAGAGCTGCACGTTGAACAACATCCTCAGTATCATTGACCATCTCAGATAACTTGTCATTAAGCAAATCAGGCGATAGCCATCCTGCCAATTCGGTTGCAATAGCACGGGCATGACGCCTGGAATCTTCCATGCGTTCAGTCAACCGCATGCTGACAGTTTCTTCATCAAGCCGACGCAATGCACGTCCTATTGCCGAACGAAGGACTTTGTCTTGCTTCTCCATCTCTTTGTTCCATCCAATGGCTATGGAAGCATCAATCAATGCATCAATAGCCTTCTCAGGAAATCGATGCGCAATTATTTTACAAATTTCTTGACTTATATCCGGCCTTTTTTTCAGAGCATTTTCTGCAGCTTCAAGGGCACGTTCTGGGGCGAACTTTGCCAGCCCCTTAATGGCATTCAGCATGGATGATGTACTGCTATTGTTCAGATCGAAAGCTGTGGTAAGAATCTTTTCCCGGATGTCTGGATCGGAGGATTCTGCTGCAATATGGAACGGACGTTCGAATCCAAGATGATAGTTACAGGCACGTATTGCGGCCTGAACAGCTAAATCACGGGTAGGTGAATGCCTCCACAATGCATTGATGATGTACATTTCAACTTGCCACGAGTCACCGGTCCGTTGCGTGGTGGGGCTGATAAAGGACTCCAGATATGTCTTGAGCGGCTCAATGCCAATGTTGCCCAATGCGAGTAGTGCTTGAACACCGACTCGATTGTTTTTTTCAGTGTTCATTAATTGAATGGCCAATTGTACAAATTCTGCTGATTGATCGCCGAGTTGCTGCAATGCGCTGCACGACAAATTGGCTACTCTGCTATTGGGATCGGCGCGTGATAAAATTTCCCTAACTGGTTGAATAAAATCCGAATCTGCGCTAACCAAAGCAACTGTAATTGCTTGCACAAGATCATCCTCTGTTGGAGATTTGCTTGCGTTCAGAATGTGCATCGCCCGTTCAGTCAACGCCTTACTCATTGGGCGTTTATTTCCTCTCAACCAAGGGGCATAGACCGTAATATAGGTTGCTCCACCAGTCCATATCGCTTGAACTAAAGCATCATCCTGCTGCAATGCGGCAAGAGCGAATGACGCTTGAGTAAACTCCTGACGCGCTTCAGGGTTTGGTTGTCCATTGACATCAAAAGAGATAGGCCAAGATGCAATGGTGCTAAGACACTCGATGGTTTGCGCATTGGATCGAACCACGGCCCAAATTAACCCCCTATGACGCGCCCATAAATGTTGGGAAGTCAGTTCTTGATTGATTAATTCGGTCAATCCTTCTCCACCTATGAGGAGCAGGAATCGATGTATGTCTTCAATCAAGTGATCATGATGTCTATTTAGGTACGGAATACGATAGACAGCAAATTGAACAATCATTTTTTCAAGTTCACCACCTGCCTCCATAGCTAAAATATTGAGCAGTTCTGGGCGTGTGATACGTTTTAATAGTTGCAAAGGGTAGAAAAGCCAATTTTGATTGCCTGCATTTGCCTGTGAGAGACGCTCTCGTAAGTCCGTTTCAAGAGTACGCAAGAAAAAATGCAGCATTGGTTCATCAAGATTATTTGCGTGTTCTGAGAACAAGTCTGCAATCAAACGGTGCTTCTGCGACGTAACCTGGGCCAGATCCAAAATTTTTTGACATGTTTGATGCGGTCTAACGTGCATCATTAATGGCAGCCACCAGTTGCGCGTCATAGAGAGTACCATCTCATCCATATTTGCTATCAGTTCAATCGCTTTGTCAGGATCAAGACTGACTAAAGTAGTCAAGGCTGTTGGGGCGGTATGATCACTATCGAAAGCAAGGCAATCGATAACAAAATCGATCATTGAATAATCAGCAAATCGCCTGATGCAGTGCAGGAAACCACGAAATTTTTCAGAGTTTACCTTGTTTTTTAGCTCCTCCTTTGTTTCTTGCCAAATATGCGGTGCTAATGAGTGGTCAAGATTTTTAAGCAAAAAAGTCAATTCCGATACAGGTTCTTTATCCTTGTCGGCTGATAAAATGCGCTGCCGCAGCCATTCTGGATTTTGATGGATGCATCGACTTACTGTTTTAAAGCTATCATCATAATAATCGAATCTCTGTCGATGCTCGGAATTACACAAGCATGCATAACGTTCCTGATGTATGACCCAGAGGCGATCAAGAAAACGAGCATGAGGTACAGCGAAGAGGATGGCCAGACCAACCGACTGTCGTCCACGAGATGGAGCATTAAGCAGCATTTCCGTTTGTTGCAATAGATCCACTCTTTCCTGACAGGCAATCTTGGCGAAACATTTTCCAATTAATCTGATGCGATAGTCATCTTCATTTTGTTTAAGGAGAGCATCCAAACGAAGAAGAAGTGCAGGGATGATTTGTTGACCCAGGGTTGGCAAGAGATCTCTATATAAAATCTCACCGTATCCAGAATACTCGGATTCTATTATTTCAATGATTTTCTCAATTATTGTTGCATTGTTTTGGTCTGAGGCTAACAGCCAAAGCATATCCATCGGCACATAATAAAGTGGTCGTGGAAAGTGTTCTTTGAAAGGGCTATGACATACTTTCAAAATATTGGCCAGTGCTTCTGGCAGCAACCTACCTTGTTTGAAACGGAGAACAAGATTTTTAGCTGCCGCCCAATTGAGTAAACGATCATGGGCAAATGCAGGTTGTCCTTCATTGCAAATTAGCCATCCAACCGTTTTCAGTCGCAAGAGGGAGGCATCATCCAAACCGATCTCTCTCCATTTCGGACGAGGTAAAGGATACTCAGAATTATCCAAAACGTATCTGGCAAACTCAATGATGATGCCCTCATCCCCTGGGAAATTCGCTTGGCCTCGATCATGGGTAATGCGCCGCCAGAAACGGTTAAAAATTTCATATTCGCTGTCGGGGGCTGATAGAAATGAGCCTCGATCCAAATCAAGATACATGCCTGCCAAAATGGGAGCGCGCAGCAGTTCCTGCAAATCTCCAGGCAGGTCAACCCAGCGTTCCCCTCGGTGACCAAGAAGCTTATCCAGTTCATCAACAGTAAATCGGCCTACGGTATGGATTACCGTGTCCCTGCCATCCTCCCGGACGCTGTCGGCCACTTGTGCAGACACTGTCATGACAAGTCGCATGCCCAATGCATTCCAATCTTGTCGAATGAGAGCACGAGCAAGATCGGAATCCTGGACATCGTCCACAGCAATGGTAAGCCAAGGCATTGCGGCATTTGGGGCAATCGCTTGGTAGTGATGCACCAATGCTTGCAGGGTTTTTTCGTTAGTCTCCCCCAATCCTGTTTGCCAGACGGTGTTGGACGCTCGGTTTAGAATATTATCCTCTGAATCATTTTTATTGGGAGTTTCAAATACAACGAGTTTATGGTTGTCTGCGAAGTGGGCGATCAATCGACAAAGCTGCCATGTCTTGCCTTGGCCGCTATCCCCAGCAATGAGCAAGACTGGCTTGTCATCTAGCCATTCTGGAACTCCGCGTACATCGCTGCCGATCTGGTACTTTCCTGGTAGGCTCTTTATCACAATACCTGTCAATGTTTCAAAGAGTTTTGCTAGGTTTCTCATGCGTTCAGGATTGCATCCTGCTTCATTTAGTAAGGCGTCACATCCTGTATTATCAAGATGGGTTTCGCCTTGGCTCAGTCGGTCTATCAATATACCAACCAGTCGTTCCCGAATCCCTTGTTCCTCGCCGAGATCGGGTGCATAGCAGCGCAACATCCGATTCACGTCATTGATACTTTGGTTCGCCTGCTTCTCAAAATCCATTTCAAAGTGTTTCAGCAGTTGAAAAACCGTCTCTTGTTCATTTGTTCGCGTTTGTTCTGTTGGACGACGTGTCTGCTCGACAATACAATTAAACAATTTCCTATAACTTCTTGGAAAGTCAATGCCAAAATCCTGGTTATCCGTGTCGTCCAAAGTCTCTGGCCCACTCATGTCTTGCACATGACGGAGAAACCGATCAAACTTCTCAAGACGTCCCTTCCGCCCATCCGTAACAAAACGAAATTTGGCTTTCTTTGCTGGATCATACGGTTCTGGAACAGCCTTTCTCAGATCAGGCAATACATCTTCAATAATGGTCTTCATTGACCAAGTATCATTCTGTCGAGTTTTATACTGTTCTACCAGGATAAAATCTGACGATTCATGACGGGCATCTCCACCATGGCGCGGTTCCAGTACGAGACAAGCATCTTGCACATTCTGTCCAGATAGAGTGCCGGATAATTTCAAATTGGCCAACCAACCAAGATGATTCAGGATTTGATAGAGAAACCCATTGATTGCCGCAGGGCCACCTGATTGTGACATAAATACCTCCCATCATACAGTCGCCAACTCTTGATAAAGATACGTGTCCCTCGTCAAAACCTCGTCCGTACTGAAAATGCTAACATTTTCTGTCGGCGTATGATAGCCTCTCCTCCAGGATGAACACGGGAGACTCCTGGCTGAGGCGATTGAAATTCACGATCAGACATCGCTTTGATCTGGTGTCGATGGACCTTGCCCTGCGTCACCAGATCAAGCCAGCAACCGTGAAACGATGGAAGCGGAGAGGCTGGATCTTCATTATTACCGAACATTACTGGGGAAACCCAGTGGGATGAGCATGGATCCCGATTGATATCCAGCGTCTCATCAAACGGATGGCAATTGAAAATGCGCTCTGGGGTGCACCCAGAATCCACGGTGAACTCCTGATGAATGGTCTGCAGGTTTCGGAGTCTTCCGTGTCCCGATCTCCTTCTCCAAAACCCATCCCCACTCACCCCAGAAAAGTTTACCAAATCTTCTTGCCGCCCACCTCCCTATTCGAACCGGGTGGAAAAAAAGTTCAACAAAATCGCGGGTGGGGTTGAACCCCACTCACCCCCGGTGAGTGGGGTTGACATGGAGAAGAGAGGCCGAAAAGGAGAGTCCTGGAGCCAGAAAAGGCAATGGGAGGGCAAGAACGAGTGCGGAGGGTTCTCCGTCGTTGTTTGCTAACCTTTGAATTTATTGGGATATTTCGGCAGGGTGTGCCGGAGAGTCGATAACTAAAGAGTGCTAGTAAAAACTAAATGGCGGAGCAAGACGACCCATATCAAACCAATTCTCTGTAACAAACTGTAACAAAACGATGAGAAAGTTTGAATCCCTCCTGGCGGGGCAAGTGATGGAGTGATGCTCGACACGGTTGAAAATGCACAATATTATTCATTGTTTCAAACATTCTCCAGTCTGCCACACTGTCGGAGTCGAGAATGGTTCGACTCCGGCTCTCTTGGCAGGTAATGGCAACGATACAAAACTGGGGCTCCCTCCCCTCCTCCACCCACCTACCCTTCCAATAGCAACTCGGTCTTCCTCCCCTCCTCCACCCACCTACCCTACCAAAGCAACTTGATCCGCTGAATCGCCATGTAGATCCGCACACAATGATCCCGCTTTGACTCTGACCTTCTCGGCAGGCAATGCTCGGTTGCGGAATGGACTCCATTCTCGTCAGACTGAGAACACATCCTCCAGTGAATTGGGCGCATCCATCAATCTGAGGCTCCATTCCTCCAGCTCGGAGGACTTGGCCTTGGTGATCTTTTCGTTGGCCCAGTCCGGGAGTGAGCCGAAACGGCGCTGAAGTTGGCGGGTCAGGATTTTGGCCTCGCCTTGCTGTTCGCCTCTCTCTATGCCTCTCTGCTCTCCATCCTTGTAACCAGCCAATCTTCCCTTACTCTCATAGTCCTTCGCCCATTGCTCAACACGAGCTGTCAACATGATTACCACCTCCTGTAGGTCGTCTGGGATGGCAGGCAGAGTAGGCGTCACCTTCATGCGCTCCAAGCCAGCCATGATGAGTTCAACGAACAACTGTTTGACGGGCGGCCCATCTGGATGGTTCCGGAACCACACCGCGACATCTTCTCCTGCCCGCACGATCTCTTCTGGATTGTTCGGATGCTCCATGCGGAAGAGTATGGCGGTTATATACGGCAGGTCTTTCAATAACTCTTTAGGATAGGCGCCTTCATCAATAACGTAATAACGCATCTCAGGCTGGAAATGCCACAGGGAGGATCCCTCCGGCAGGCGGATCAGATCACGCAGGCTGGTAGCGGCATTCCAGCGGGCTTCGCCGTTGTAGAGTACGATAGGGAGGACTGGCGGCAATCCATCGGAGGCTTTCAGTTTGCGCTCATTCACGAGTTGCTGATAAAGCAGACCCGTGTAGACATCGACACGCAAGGCCATCCATTCGTCGATTTCGGACTGGAACTCCAGGATGAGCAAGACGAATATGCTGTCGCCATTGCGCGTTGGTATCTCCCACACGACATCACTACGTCGCCGTTGTCCTCTCCTGGGAGCTGTGAATTTGGTATTGTGGCGCCGGAGGTTGTCCAGGTCGAGTTCGGCCAGCAAGGATGGATCCAAGAATCCACGCAGCAGATCAATCACCATCTCCGGGTGGGCGAAGAAGCGATGGTAGAGCGAATCGGATGCGTTGATATGGACTGCCATCAAGAGTATTCCTCAAAAGTTCCTGTCATGTCAACCCGCCACAATCATGATCTGGCTGGCCGACAGTGTGGAGACATTGCGCAAGGTTGCGATGGTCACCGCAGCCTGGGAGCCGTTGCCATCCGGATTGTATTTCAACACGCCGGTCGTGGTATTGAACAGGAATCGTTGCGTACCGTTCGAGGCGCCACCGCTGGTACTGGCACGGAAACGACCCGTCTCCAAGGCCCGGACCGGCAAACTGCCGAAATTCGGGCTGACGAAGGCCAACTTGTCTCCCTGTGCCGCATTGAAGTCGGTGATGGTATCGCTCCCTTCCGAGGGACGAATGAAACGGAATTGGTCGGCTCCGGTTCCACCGGTCAGGGTGTCCGATCCACTGTCACCGATCAGTTGGTCATTGCCATCTCCACCAGACAAGATATCCGCACCTGCATTGCCATCCAGCAGGTCGTTTCCAGCCAGACCTCGCAGGGTATTGGTTCCGCTGTTGCCCAGCAGAGTATTGGGCAGGGTGTTCCCGATGCCTTGAATGGCGGACGAACCGGTGAGGGTCAGATTCTCTAGGTTGTCGCCCAAGGTCCAGGTGATGGAACTTTTTACCTGATCGGTGCCGGCACCAACAGATTCCACCACCACATCCCCTGGATTGTCCACGACATAATCGTCATCCCCACTGCCTCCGACCATCCGATCTGCACCGTTGCCACCATCCAGATCATCGGCGCCTGAGCCGCCGTACAGGGTGTCGTTGCCGACCATGCCGAACAGACGATCCGCTCCGGCACCGCCCCGCAGGATGTTGACGGCACTGTTGCCGGTAAGGGTGTTATTCAGGGTGTTACCGGTACCGTCGATGGCATCGGCACCCACCAGGGTCAAGGAGGTCATTGTGGAGGCCAGGGTCCAGGTTGTAGAACTCTCCACACTGGTACCATTCACCACCAGATGGACCACATCGGCGGTGGCCGCACTGGTGATGCTCTCCACGGAACCATGCCCATCGGTGTACGATGCCGTCACCGTGATCGCCTTGCCCAGGTGCGCTGCTCCCAGCACCAGGGAGGTCCCGGTCGCGCCGGTGAGCGCCACGCCATCAGCCTTCCATTGATAACGGATCATACCCAACCCGTCAGCATCGGCCAAATCCTGGGTCACGGTCAAGATCTGACTGGTGCGGGCTGTACCATTGATGGTGACACGACCCGTCGGGGCATCGTTGATATTGGCAACGGAAGAAGTCGCCGTGCTGGTGACATTCTCCACGGTCCCGTGGCCGTCGGTATAGCGGGCGGTCACGGTGA
>JADFWP010000063.1:0-3690 GCA_015234115.1 Magnetococcales bacterium | reverse complement strand
AGGGTTTGGCCCTGGGTTGCAGTTCCCGTGATGGTGACGCTGCCGGTCGGGGCATCATTGAGATTGTTGACTGCGGCGGTGGCTGTACTGGTGACATTCTCCACGGTCCCGTGGCCGTCGGTATAGCGGGCGGTCACGGTGATGGTCTGACCCACCTGGGCCTCACCCAAAACCAGCGTGGAGGCGGTCGCGCCGTTGATGGCTGTGCCGTTGGCTTTCCACTGGTACGAGACCGTCCCCGGTCCATCCGCATCGTTCAGGGTGTTGGCTGCGGTCAGGGTCTGGCCTTGGGTCGCAGTTCCCGTGATGGTCACGCTGCCGGTCGGGGCGTCGTTGACATTGCCCACGGCGGCAGTTGCCCCACTGGTGACGTTCTCCACGGTCCCGTGGCCGTCGGTATAGCGAGCGGTCACGGTGATGGTCTGACCCACCTGGGCCTCACCCAAAACCAGCGTGGAGGCGGTCGCGCCGTTGATGGCTGTGCCGTTGGCTTTCCACTGGTACGAGACCGTCCCCGGTCCATCCGCATCGTTCAGGGTGTTGGCTGCGGTCAGGGTCTGGCCTTGGGTCGCAGTTCCCGTGATGGTCACGCTGCCGGTCGGGGCGTCGTTGACATTGCCCACGGCGGCAGTTGCCCCACTGGTGACGTTCTCCACAGTCCCGTGACCATCAGTATAACGCGCGGTCACGGTAATGGTCTGACCTACCTGCGCCTCTCCCAGAACCAGCGTGGAGGCCGTCGCCCCACTGATGGCACTACCATTGGCTTTCCATTGGTAAGAGACCGTTCCCGGTCCATCCACATCGTTCAGGGTGTTGGCTGCGGTCAAGGTCTGACCCTGGGTCGCGGTGCCGGTGATGGTCACGCTGCCGGTCGGGGCGTCGTTGAGGTTTTCGACGGCATTGGAGGCCGAACTGGTCACGGTCTCGGGCGTTGCATGCCCATCGTTATAACTGGCGGCAACCGTGATGCGTTTTCCCACATGGGCCTCGGCCAAGAGCAGTGTGTTGCCCGTGGCGCCTGCGATGTCTATTCCATCCGCTTTCCATTGATAGCCGATGGTTCCCAGACCATCCGCATCGGCCAGGGTATTGGCCGCAGTCAGGGTCTGGCCCTGTCGGGCGGTTCCTGAGATCGTCACACTGCCGGTAGGGGCGGAAACCAGATAATAGTGCTGACTTTCGAAGGGTGCGCTGACATTGCCTGCTGCATCCGTCGCCTTGAACAGAATGGCATGGCCGCCTGGAGACAATCGTGCATTGGACCATGCAAGATGGGTTCCAGAGACATACCGTGTGATATCTATCCAACTTTCCCCGTCGTCCAGCGAACCAAAGAGCCGGTCTCCAGGGATTGGCTCCTGATCCAGGGTGGCAAGGATGGTTTGGAGGGGTTGGCTAGTTAGAAAATCATTCGCATTGGAACCAGTATCTGCATCCTGGGTCGCAGCCGGAAAGGTGAAATTCAGGGTTTCGTCTTGGATGGTTAAGGAAAGCGCCTTGATGAGAGCGGATCCGGTTTGTGTCTGCCCATTGATAGAGACGCTCTCCGTGCCGAATTGAATGGAGATCAGTTCGTAATTATCTAGGCTACCGTGGCCAAGCCGATTACTGGCATCGATAAAAAAAGCCTTGAGATCAACAGTGGCAGAAAAATTCCGGTCGGTTGATGTGATGATGGAGTTATTATCGATGTAACTGAGAACAATCCTTTCGGAAGCAGTATTCGGTGTAGCAATGTAAGCTTGATATTCGTTTCCATCAATAATGACAGTTTCCGGATTCCTATCAGGATCGATGCGACCACTTACATCAGAAGTTTTAGCAACCCAAAGCATCAATTCGACATAGGAGCCATCGCTCTTATTCTTGAGCCACACATCAAAGCACAAATTGGCGCTTCCCGTTGCTCGAACTGAGGCATCGTAATAAGCCCTGAGTTGAAAATTCTGGCTAATCACTATGTTGAAATCTTGAGGGAAAGGTGATGTCTGACTCGAAGGAGAACCGTGTTCAGGGTTGCCAATCGCAACATTTTGAAAGCCGCCAGGAAAATAAACGCCCGGATAACGAGGGAATGACAAGGAGCAGTTCCACTCCCACTCGATACCATTGCTTTGTATGGAGAGACGTTGATTGGGGTTACCGGAGTTGAGCGGGAAGTTCCAATTATTGGTGAAGACAGTAAAATTCGGGTTGGGAGGAATAGAAATACGGAGATATTGTCCGGATTGTTCACTTCTATTATTATTGACGAAATCCAGATTCGAAAAAATAAAAGATGGTGGTGTGTGATCGGCGATAATCAATTCGATCTCTTTCACCTGTGCAGCTCCTCCCTGCATCCCGGGTAGACTTGACCGTTCGCGGTATCGAAGCCTGACCGACTGGAGTTGAGTTGCGGGAAATTCATCGGTAACCCACCCCTGCAAATGGTCGGGGTCCACCGATTTCAGAGGAACCAGAGTGATCCAGTTGCTGTTGTCTAGACTGCCCTCAATGGTGTACTCGCCAATACAATTCCATTGGTTGTTATTGAAAAAACGAAACCCGCTTATCGATACGGGACCATTCAGAGTTATCGTGATATAAGTATTCCCGTTGCGCGTTTCGAACTCGTCAAGCTCAGTTAAGGTATTCAGGTCACCATCTATCAAGTTATTGTCATTCTCACCTGGATTTGAGGTTATACCCAGGAACAAAACCAGTTGGGATAGAGAAGACATAACTTAAGATCTATCCTTGTGCAAGAAGTGTAAGCGCCAATCTTTCTCCGTCAACCGGTTTCAGCGGGCTTCGGATGCATCTCCCTCGTGAGCCGCCGCGGCAGAAGCGTCTCGAATTCCTCCAGGGTTTGGGCATGCGGGCAGAGTGCCGACAACCTGCAGCAGATGGCCAACCCAATCCACGCACAGCGACCCCTTGAACTCCATGGCTGCACCATTCGGCATCCTACTCATGTGAAACAGCGAGGAACCATTTCAGAAGATACTTAACTTTATTTTACAATTGTCAACATAATCACCGCAAATTTGATCATTTTTCGGATGTCTGAAGCTTGATACTTCAGATGTTAAAATACTCACCAAGGCAATAAAGATAGCAATGGTGATCCTGAGACTGTTTGAGCGTAACCGTTCAGCCCAGTAAAACGCTTCAGGCGGCCTGAAGCATCAAAACAGCCTACCTGGGCAGGAGAGAAGGGGCGGCTTGACCTCGCAAATCCGCATGGATTGCCTGCATCAGGAATTCGAGGACATTGCGTTTCTGTTGGCGACAGGTGGCAGCCACAGTCATGATCCGTTCCGCGAAGCGACTTCCCGCCTCGCTGTCCGTGCCAAAACATCCCTTGCGCCAGAGCACTCCATGACGCACCGCCCGTTCCGCCGCGTTATTGGTCGGTTCCACGCCGAGGATGCGGGCAAAGGTCCACAGAGCCGGGGCCACGGTAAGGATTTTGGCACATTGCCCGGATACTTTCTCGTCAAGGCATACAGAACCTTGCGTCAACAAGTTCTCCACGGTCGTCCGAACGTAACCGTTCAGCCCAGTAAAACGCTGCAGGCGGCCTGAAGCATCAAAACAGCCTACCTGGGCAGGAGAGAAGGGGCGGCTTGACCTCGCAAATCCGCATGGATTGCCTGCATCAGGAATTCGAGGACATTGCGTTTCTGTTGGCGACAGGTGGCA
>JADFWP010000062.1 GCA_015234115.1 Magnetococcales bacterium | reverse complement strand
AAAGTCAAAACCCTGGGGGACGAATCCCCCAGACCCCCTCTTTTTTTTCAATGATTTACTTTTGAATACAAGCAAGGATCCTGAAAACGTGAACCGCCGGGCCGTGGTACTGCTCTCCGGCGGCATGGACTCGGCAGTCTGTCTCCACGCCGCCCATGCCGAAGGGTTGGAACTCTATCCCATCTCGTTCCGCTATGGCCAACGCCACCAGCAGGAACTCGAAGCGGCAAAAGCCGTGGTCGATACCCTGCCGGTCGCACGCTGGTTGATCCTCGATCTGCCCCTGGACCAGATCGGCGGCTCGGCCCTGACCGATCCCAACCTGATTCCCTGCAAGAGTGGACCCGGCGACACCATTCCCGCCACCTATGTGCCAGCGCGCAACACCATTTTTCTCGCGCTGGCCCTGGGCTGGGCCGAAACCCTGAATGCGTCGGAAATTTTCATCGGGGTCAATGCCGTCGATTACTCCGGCTATCCGGACTGCCGACCGGCCTTTGTCGAGGCCTTCACCCGTCTGGCCAACCTGGCGACACGGGCCGGAGTCTCGGAACACCCTTTTACCGTGCGCGCGCCGCTGCAAACCCTCTCCAAAGCCGAAATCATCCGACTGGGCGTGCAACTGGGGGTTGATTTCAGCCTGACCCGCTCCTGCTACGACCCAACCCCGGACGACCTGGCCTGCGGGAGTTGCGATGCCTGCCGGTTGCGACTGGCCGGCTTCCAGGCCGCCGGCCTTGCGGACCCGATCCGCTACGCCCAGGCATGAGTGCCACCCGCGATCACCCGCTCCCGGCCCGGATCCACCGCGCGACCCGCCCGCTCATTCCACCTGGCGCACGGCTGATGGTGGCGGTTTCGGGTGGCGCCGACTCCATGGCCCTGCTCCATCTGCTGATCAAAAGCGGGGTGAGCGCGACAACCGAACTGATCGTGGCCCATTTCGACCATGGACTCCGGATCGACTCGGACCAGGACGCCCTTTTCGTCTCCCGACAGGCTGCCGCTCTCGGCGTGACATGCCATGTCACCCGCTGGAATCGCCCCTTGCAACCGGGCAATCTCCAGGAGCAGGCCCGCCAGGCCAGACAGGCGTTCCTGATCCGGACCGCACACCACAGCCAGGCGCGTCACATTGCCATGGCCCACCACCAGGACGATCAGGCCGAAACCGTGCTCGATCGCCTGCTGCGCGGCAGCGGTCTGCGCGGATTGGGCGCCATGCGCCCCGCACAACCACTCACCGAGGAGATCACACTGATCCGACCGCTGCTCGACCTGCGCCGCCAGGAACTGCGTGCGTGGCTGCAAAACCATGGACTGCCCTGGCGCGAGGATCCCTCCAACCAGTCGCCCCAGTATCAGCGCAACCGCATCCGCCATGCGGCGATCCCGGCCCTGGCACAGGTGAAACCCGAAGATCCCGCCCCACCCCTGGCCCGCAGCGCCCGATTGCTCGCCTGCGCCGACGACGCCCTGGAATGGAGCCTGGAGAGACTGTGGCCCGAACTCGATCCCTGCCTGCACCACAACCCGACGCTGCTGTCGTTTGCCTGGAGCAGCCTGCACGCGCTTCCCGCAGAGCTGTTGCGCCGGGTGCTGCTGCGCTGCCATGCCCGCCTCAGCCCGCTGCCCCACCCGCCGGGAGAGCGGGCCACGGCCCAATTCATCCACCTGACCCGCTCCAGACCACGCCACTGGACCATGGTCATGGCCGGCCTCACCGCCTTCCGCCACCAGGAGAGACTCTTTTTCGCCCCCCATCACGGTCCGGCCAAAACCAGGATTTCGGACCGGACCGAAAAAGAGCTGTGGGAAACGGTTGAATTTTCCACCGGCTGTCCTTATGATGCAAAGAAGATGGCGCGTGCCGACAAAAACACCTCATGCCAAATCTACAAGTGATCACTCTCAGAAACACTGTCCGATCCAGGAGAAGTCCGCTTGAACGGATTTTATAAGAATCTTTCCCTTTGGCTGGTCATCGGCCTGCTGTTGATCATGCTGTTCAATCTGTTCAACCAGCCCACGCCTCGGGATACGAGTATTCCCTTTTCCGACTTCATCCAGCAGTTGGATCAGGGCAAAATCACCGATGTGGTGGTCCAGGACCGACGCATCTCCGGCATCTACTCGGATGGGGTCGCCTTCACCACCTACACCCCGAACGATCCGGACGTGATGCGCCTGCTGCGCGAAAAGAAGGTCAACATCACGGCGCGACCGCCGGAAGAGACCCCGCTGCTCATCACCATCCTCATCTCCTGGTTCCCGATGCTGCTTTTGATCGGGGTCTGGGTCTTTTTCATGCGCCAGATGCAAGGCGGCGGCGGACGCGGCGCCATGTCCTTCGGCAAGTCCAAGGCCAAGCTGCTCTCCGAAACCCTGGGCAAGGTCACCTTTGCCGACGTGGCCGGCATCGACGAGGCCAAGGAGGAGTTGCAGGAGATCATCGAATTCTTGCGCAATCCGCAGAAATTCCAGCGGCTTGGCGGCAAGATCCCCAAGGGGGTGCTGCTGATCGGTCCTCCGGGCACCGGCAAGACCCTGCTGGCGCGCGCCATTGCCGGTGAGGCCAATGTGCCGTTTTTCAATCTTTCAGGTTCGGACTTCGTGGAAATGTTCGTGGGCGTGGGCGCGGCCCGGGTGCGCGACATGTTCGAACAGGGACGCAAAAATGCCCCGTGCATTGTCTTCATCGACGAAATCGATGCCGTGGGACGTCACCGGGGTGCAGGACTGGGCGGCGGTCACGACGAACGGGAACAGACCCTGAACCAGTTGCTGGTCGAGATGGATGGCTTCGAGTCTGCCGAGGGAGTGATTCTGGTGGCCGCCACCAACCGTCCCGACGTGCTCGATCCCGCGCTTTTGCGTCCGGGCCGCTTCGACCGCCAGGTGACGGTGCCCAATCCCGACATCCGGGGCCGGACCCAGATCCTCGGGGTGCACATGGCCAAGGTGCCCATCGACGACACCGTGGACGCGGAAATCCTCGCCCGTGGCACGCCAGGCTTTTCCGGAGCGGATCTGGCCAATCTGGTCAACGAGGCCGCCCTGGGCGCTGCCCGCGCCGACAAGAAACTGGTGGACATGGAGGATTTCGAATCCGCCAAGGACAAGGTGATGATGGGCAAACCGCGCAAATCGGCCATCATCCCGGAACACGAACGCCGCACCACCGCCTATCACGAAGCGGGCCACGCCATTGTGGCCGCCTCGATTCCGGGCACGGATCCGGTCCACAAGGTGACCATCATCCCGCGTGGCCGGGCCTTGGGTCTGACCATGCAACTGCCCACCGAAGATCGGCACAGCTACTCGCGCGATCAGTTGGAAAACAACATCTCGGTGCTGATGGGAGGACGACTGGCCGAAGAACTGGTCCTGAATCAACTGACCACCGGTGCCGGCAATGACATCAAACGGGCCACGGAACTGGCGCGCAGCATGGTGTGCGAATGGGGCATGAGCGATGCGCTCGGACCCATGACCTACGGCGCCAAGGAAGAAGAGATCTTTCTCGGACGGGAAATCACCCAACACAAACTCATCTCCGAATCCACGGCGCAAGCCATCGATCAGGAGATCCGCGCACTCATTCATCGCAACTACCAGCGCGCCAAGCAACTGCTCACGGACCGCATGACGGTGCTGCACACCATGGCCGCAGCCCTGCTGGAGCGGGAAACCCTGGATGCGGACGAGGTGGCCAACCTGATGCTGGGGATGTCGGCGGAAGAGGCGCTCAAGCCCCTGCCCCCTCCCCCCCCGCCCCCCAAGAAAAAACGGCGCGGTGACGACGATGCCGGTGGCGATGACGAAGAGGATGAACCGCTCGTGGCCAAGGTGCGGCGCCGTTACGGCAAGCCGAGGCTTGTCAAGGAACCGCTGGACGAACCGGAAACGCCCCAGGAACCACCCGGCGAGGATCCGACCGTTGGCAAGCCCTGAGCAAGGGATCCGAACGCGATGAAAGGGTTTGTGGTGCTGGAGCCGCTGACCGGCGACAGCTCCTGGTTTGCCGCCCCTGCCGAATTCCCGGACGATGCCCCCGGCTTGAACGATCCCGATTGCCTGTGGGCCGTGCGGGTGACCGACTGGCCGGAAGCATGGGATCACGCCTTGCCGACCGGATTGCCGACCGGGCTGCCGACCAAGCTGCAAGTAGTGATGCATGGCGCCAGACGCATGGCCGCCGGGCGCATGCGCGGATCGGATCTGCGCGACTGGGAAAAACAGTTGCGCAGCCAGGGCCTGGATGCGCTGGCCACGGCGCTGACTTGCACCCTGGAGCATCATTTGCAGCCTGATCCGGTCTGGTGCTGGGGATCGAAAAAACCGTGGCGACTCGATCTGACCCGTCCCCGGATCATGGGAATCGTCAATGTCACCCCCGACTCCTTTTCCGGTGACGGTCTGGCCGGAGATCGGCAGGCGGCGATCGATCAGGGTCTGGCCATGGCCGCAGCCGGAGCGGATCTGCTGGATGTGGGCGGAGAATCGACCCGTCCGGGTTCCGCACCGGTGGCGCTGGAAGAGGAACTGGCGCGGGTGATCCCGGTGATCCGGGCCTTGTCGGCAGCCGTGCCGATTCCGGTGGCCGTGGATACGACCAAGCCCGAGGTGATGCGGGCGGCCATCGACGCCGGAGCCGCGCTGGTCAACGATGTCACCGCGCTGCGGGGGGATGCGGCAGGGCTGGAGGCAGGCGCCGGGACCGCCCGGCTGTTGGCCGATACCGCCACGCCGGCGGTGCTGATGCATATGCAGAACCGTCCGGCCACCATGCAACAGGCCCCGCACTATGATCATGTCGTGGCCGAGGTGTATGAATTTCTCGCCCGACGCATCGCGTTTTGTGTGGCGCACGGCATGGCGCATGCACGTCTGATCGCGGATCCGGGAATCGGTTTCGGCAAGAGCCAGGCCCACAATCGGGCGCTGCTGCGCCACCGCCGGGCGTTTCGCGGCCTGGGCGTGCCATTGCTGCTGGGTTTTTCCCGCAAGCGTCTGCTCGGGGAGTTGACCGGCCTGACGGAGCCTCGGCACCGGGATCCGGCAGGACACCTGCTCTCCATGGTGGCCGATGGCGCGATTTTGAGAGTCCACGATGTGCCGGGCGCCCGCCAGGCCATGGCCGTGGCACATGGTTTTCGATTCCAGGTTTGACGAGGCGCACCGCATGACCACGGAAGCACCCCCCACTCCCCGACTCTTTGGCACCGACGGTGTGCGTGGCTTGGCCAATGTCCATCCCATGAGCGCCGAATCGGCCCTGAAGCTCGGTCAGGCCGCAGGCCAGGTGTTGCGTCGCCCGGACCACCGGGGCGGCACGGTGGTCATCGGCAAGGATACCCGTCTGTCGGGTTATCTGTTCGAGTCCGCGCTGCGGGCCGGATTCAATTCCGTGGGCATGCACTGCGTGCATGTGGGGACCATCCCCACGCCCGCCGTGGCCTATCTGACCCGCGCCTTCCGCGCCGAGGTCGGGGTGGTCATCTCCGCGTCCCACAATGCGTTTCACGACAACGGCATCAAGTTTTTCGGCCCCAACGGCATGAAGCTCCCGGACGAGATCGAACGGGCCATCGAAGCCCGATTCTTCCAGAATCCGGTGATGAGCGATCCGCCGGATCCGGCCCATGTGGGACGCGCCCAGAACATCGAAGATGCCCGGGGCCGCTACATCGAATTCTGCAAAAACACCTTTCCCCGCGATCTGCGGCTGACGGGGATGAAAATCGTGGTGGACTGCGCCCATGGCGCGGCCTACAAGGTGGCGCCGGAGGTGCTGTGGGAGCTGGGGGCCGAGGATGTGATTCCGCTCGGGGTGGAACCGAACGGTTTGAACATCAACAACGGTTGCGGCTCGCTCCATCCGGAGCGGATGCGGGCCAAGGTGCTGGAGTGCGGGGCGGATATCGGTCTGGCCCTGGACGGGGATGCGGACCGGCTGCTGGTATGCGACGAAAACAGTCGCCTGCTCGACGGCGACCGGCTCATGGCCATGAGCGCCCTCATGATGCAGGAGCAAAACACCCTGAAAGGGGGGGCGGTGGTCGGCACGGTGATGTCCAACCTCGGGCTGGAGCGGTTTCTGGCAACCCGTGATCTGCGGCTGATCCGCGCCAATGTCGGGGATCGCTATGTGCTGGAATCGATGCTCGCCGAAGGGTGCAATCTGGGTGGCGAGCAGTCGGGCCATCTGATTTTCCTCGATTACAACACCACGGGCGATGGCATCGTCAGCGCCCTGAAAATTCTGGAACGCATGGTCACGCAGCAGCGTCCGCTGTCCGAGCTGTCCGCCCGCTATGAAACCGTGCCGCAGATCCTCAAGAACGTCACCATTCCCCGTGGCAGCGATCCGTTGTCCGCGCCTGCGGTGCGCACGGCCATGGCCGAAGCCCAGGCGAGTCTGGCTGGCCAGGGGCGGCTTTTGGTGCGTGCCTCCGGGACCGAACCCAAAATCCGCGTCATGGCCGAGGGGGATTCCCGCGAGAGTATTGTCAATCTGGTCGATACGTTGTGCCTGCTGATTCAACGCACGGCCGATTCTTCAGGAGTATGAGTCACATGTTGCGTTTTACCCTGCCCGATGGATCCTGCAAAGAGTTCTCCTCCCCGATAAGCGTGGCAGAGCTGGCCGCGACCATCGGCACTGGTCTGGCCCGCGCTGCGGTGGCCGGTCGGGTGGATGGAAAACTGGTGGATCTGACCACCCTGCTGGAAACCGATGGCGCGGTGGAGATCATCACCCCCTCCAGCCCCGAAGGTCTGGAGATCATCCGTCACTCCACCAGCCATCTGATGGCGCATGCGGTCAAGGAGCTGTTCCCGACCGCCCAGGTGACGATCGGTCCGGCGGTGGCCGATGGCTTTTATTATGATTTCGACTACGAGCGCCCCTTCACCCCGGAAGATCTGGTGGCCATCGAAGCGCGCATGGAAGAAATCGCAGCCCGTGACCTGCCGGTAGCCCGCCAGCTTATGGGGCGTCAGGAGGCCATCGACTGGTTTTTGGCGCAAGGCGAGCGTTACAAGGCCGAAATCATTGCCGACATCCCGGCAGATCAGACCATTTCGCTCTATCGTCAGGGAGAGTTCATGGATCTGTGTCGCGGACCCCATGTGCCGTCCACGGGTCGTTTGAAGGTCTTCAAGCTGACGCGCCTGGCCGGAGCCTACTGGCGGGGCGATTCCCGAAACAAAATGTTGCAGCGGATTTATGGTACCGCGTTCCCGGACAAAAAGGCGTTGAGCGCCTATCTCACCTTGCTGGAAGAGGCGGCCAAACGGGATCACCGCAAGCTCGGCAAGGAGCTGGATCTCTTTTCGATTCAAGACGATGCGGGTGGCGGTCTGGTCTTGTGGCATCCGATGGGCGCGCGCATGCGCCAAACCATCGAGGATCAGTGGAAACAGGCCCATCGGGAAGCCGGCTACGAATTCCTCTACACCCCGCACATGGCCAATCTCGATCTGTGGCGCACCTCGGGCCATCTCGATTTCTATCGGGAATCGATGTTCAATCCCATGACCGTGGACGAACAGGCCTATCAGATCCGGCCCATGAACTGCCCGTTCCATATTCTGGTGTTCCGCTCGCGGATCCGGTCGCATCGCGATCTGCCGATGCGCTGGGCCGAATTGGGCACGGTCTATCGCTATGAAATGTCGGGAGTGCTCCATGGACTGTTCCGGGTGCGGGGGTTCACCCAGGACGATGCCCACATTTTTTGTCGCGAAAGCCAGATCGAAACCGAAATCAGCGCGATTTTGGACCTCACCTTGCTTACCCTGCGCACGTTCGGGTTCGAGCACTTCGAGGTCAATCTCTCGACACGACCGGAAAAATCGGTCGGCTCGGACGAAATCTGGGACAAGGCCACCACCGCCCTGCGCAACGCCATCACCCACCACGGGCTGGATTATTGCGAGGATGTGGGGGGCGGAGCCTTCTACGGACCCAAGATCGATGTCAAGATCACCGATGCCATTGGCAGAAAATGGCAATGTTCGACCATCCAGTTGGACTTCAACCTTCCGGAACGGTTCGATATCGGCTATATTGGCGAAGATGGGGCCAGACATCGACCGATCATGATCCATCGTGCCCTGATGGGATCTCTGGAACGGTTTTTCGGCATCCTCATCGAGCATTACGCCGGCCATTTCCCCTTGTGGCTCGCTCCGGTGCAGGCTGTGGTCCTGACCATCACCGAAGCGCACAACGATTGGGCCATGGAGGTGGGTCAAAAATTGCGCGCTGCGGGGTTGCGTGTCGAAACCGATTTGCGTAATCATAAAGTAAGCTATAAAATCCGTGAGCACGCCATGCGCAAGATCCCCTGGCTGCTCATCGTCGGTGAACGAGAACAGGCCGAGGGCGCGGTCAGTCCCCGTGACCGGCATGGCAAGGAGCTGGGGTTGATCCCCTTGGAGACCATGTTGCAGCGTCTGCTTGAGGAATCCGCCAACCGGACCTAGGATCCATACACCACCATGGGAGAACCGATCATCATCAAACCTACCATTCCCAACACCGGTACCAAAGACCGTGCCCCCCCTGCCGCGTCCACGGACAACACGCGCATCAACGAACAGATTCGCGTCCCGGAAGTCCGTCTGATCGACGAAAAAGGACAACAGGTGGGTGTGGTCAGCACCTACGAAGCCATGCGGCGCGCCACGGAAGCAAATCAGGATCTGGTGGAGGTGGCTCCGGAAGCGCGGCCACCGGTCTGCAAGATCATGGATTATGCCAAGTTCAAGTACCAGAAATCGGTGCGCGAACGGTTGGCGCGCAAAAAACAGGTCCGCATCGAAATCAAGGAGATCAAGTTCCGACCCGGAACCGATACCCATGACTTCGACGTGAAGCTGCGCAGCATGCGAAAATTCCTGGAAGACGGCGACAAGGTGAAATGCACCTTGCGCTTCCGGGGCCGTGAAATGGCCCATCAGGAGTTGGGCATGGCGTTGCTCAAGCGGGTCGAAGAAGCGGTGGTTGACCTGGCCAAGGTCGAACAGGTGCCCAAACTGATGGGTCGTCAGATCACCATGGTCGTGGCCCCCTCCAAGACCAAAAAAGTACCCTGATTCACCAACCCTTAACCGAAGGATCGGAAATGCCCAAGATCAAAAGTCACCGGGGCGCGGCCAAGCGGTTCTCCGCCACCGGATCCGGTAAATTGAAACGCAACAATGCGTTCAAGCGCCATATCCTGACCAAAAAGTCGCCCAAAAGCAAACGCAACATGCGTGGCACCTGTCTCATGGCCGACGCCGATTGTCGCGCGGTCCGTCAGATGCTGCCCTATTTATAAGTCTTAAGAAGAAGGAGGAATCACCCCATGCCGCGCATCAAGCGAGGCGTGTCTGCTCATGCACGCCACAAGAAAATTCTGGATCTGGCCAAGGGTTACCGAGGCCGCAATGGCAGTTGTTTCCGTATCGCGCTGGAGCGGGTCGAACACGGACTCCAATATGCCTATCGCGACCGTCGCGCCAAAAAACGGGATTTCCGCAAACTCTGGATCGTGCGCATCAACGCCGCGGCCCGATTGAGCGGACTCTCCTACAGCCGCTTCATCGACGGGTTGGCCAAGAGTGGCATCGAGTTGGACCGCAAGGTGTTGGCCGATATGGCTGTGCGGACCCCGGAAGATTTTGCCCGCATTGCCGAGAGTGCCAAGGCCGCTTTGGCTGCTGCCTGATCGCTCGCCCTCGGAGATAAAGTCAAGGGTTCCTTCCACGGAACCCTTTCTTTATTTCTGAACCGCACCTGGTGCGGAAGATATCATCCGTCAATGGGGTCCAGGGGCCAATGGCCCCTGGTGGGGTCCAGGGGCGAAGCCTCTGGGACTTTGGCCTTTGACGCGCTTTGCCGCAGGCGACGCCTTTGGGCCGGAAACGCATCCTCCCGCAATGAGTGCGGTTCAAAAGCAAAATTTTTAATTTTTTTGTTTTAAAGTCAAAACCCTGGGGGACGAATCCCCCAGACCCCCTCTTTTTTTTCAATAGTTGACCATCACCAACGAGGCTTGCCATGCTTGATGCGCTGTCGCGGCTGAGAACCACAGCCCTGGATGAACTCTCCCACGCCACCTCGCCCGCCGAACTGGAGGCGATCCGGGTCAAAACCCTGGGGAAAAAGGGCGAATTGACCCTGATCCTCCGTGGCCTCGGCCAGATGGACAACGAACAACGCGCCACCCTCGGCGCCCAGGCCAATGCCTTCAAGGAGGAATTCGCCCAATCCCTGACCGCCCGCATGGAGCAACTCAAACAGGCGGAACTCACCCAACGGCTGGAACGGGAATGGGTCGATGTCACCCTGCCGGGCCGCCCCCGCCCCCCCGGCACCCTGCACCCGATCACCAAAGCCCAGAACGAAATCATCGCCATCTTCACGGCCATGGGCTTTCCCCCGGCCTCCGGCCCGGAAGTGGAATCGGACTGGCACAACTTCGAAGCCCTCAACATCCCCCCCGATCACCCGGCGCGGGAGATGCACGATACCTTCTATCTTCCTCCATCCCCGGATGGCCGCAAACGCCTGCTGCGTACCCATACCTCGCCGGTGCAGATCCGCGTCATGGAGGGCCGCCAACCGCCCCTGCGCGCCATCGCGCCCGGCAAGGTCTTCCGCTGCGACTCGGATCTGACCCATACCCCGATGTTCCATCAGGTGGAAGGGTTTCTGGTGGATGAAGGGGTCCATTTCGGCCAACTGAAAGGGCTTCTGGAGACCTTCCTGATCCGCTTTTTCGAGCGCCCCCTGCCGGTGCGCTTCCGCCCCTCGTTCTTTCCCTTCACCGAACCCTCGGCGGAGGTGGATATGGGCTGCCTCTTCTGCGCAGGCCAGGGGTGCCGGGTCTGCAAGAAAACCGGTTGGCTGGAGGTGCTCGGCTGCGGCCTGATCCACCCCAATGTCCTGACCAACGTCGGCATCGACCGGGAACGCTATACCGGATTTGCCTTCGGCATGGGGGTGGAACGGCTTGCCATGCTCAAATACGGCTTCCCGGACCTGCGCGCCCTGTTCGAAAACGATACCCGGTTTCTGACCCGCTATGCGTGATGCGCCCCTCTCCTGACCCTTATCAATCCCATCACTGGATGCACGCATGAAAATCACCCTCGACTGGCTGCGCGACCACATTGCCACCGATCTCGACCCGGCCACCATCGGCGCCCGACTCACCATGGCCGGACTGGAACTCGATGCCCTGATCCGCCTCGATCAAGGGCTGGAACAGGTCCAGGTGGGCCTGCTGGAGACGGTCAACCCCCATCCGAACGCCGACCGGCTCACGTTGTGTCAGGTGCGGGTGGGCGAAGAGTTGCTGGAGATCGTCTGCGGGGCGAAAAATCACCGCCCCGGCGACAAGGTGGCTGTGGCCAGAATCGGCGCCAACCTGCCCAATGGCCAGGAGATTCAACTCGGCGCGATCCGGGGCGTGACCTCCTGCGGCATGCTCTGCTCGTTGAAAGAGCTGGGGCTGGCCACGGAAAGCGACGGGGTATTGATCCTCGATCCCGCCACCCCGCACGGCCTGCCGATTGCGCAAGCGTTGGGAAAGCAGGATGTGGTGCTGGAATTGGGCATCACCCCGAATCGCGGCGACTGTCTCGGTGTCCGGGGGGTGGCGCGGGAGTTGGCTGCCCTGACCGCGCAACCGTTGCGCCCGCTGGAGGCGTCCTTGGTGGAGATCACCGCCCCCGAAGCCGTGGCCCAGGTCGAACTGAACGATCCCGAAGGATGCCCCCGCTATGCCGGACGGATCATTCGCGGCGTCAAGATCGGCCCCAGCCCGGCCTGGCTGCAACAACGGCTGGAGGCGGTCGGCATGCGGGCGATCAACAATGTGGTGGATATCACCAACTATCTGCTGCTCGATCTCAATCAGCCGCTGCACGCCTTTGATTTGAATCGTCTGGCACTGCCCGTGGTGGTGCGGCGCGCGGTCGAGGGCGAAATTCTGCGCACACTCGATGGCCTGGACCGCACCCTGACTGCCGCCATGACCGTGATCGCCGATCAGGCCCGGCCATTGGCCCTGGCCGGAATCATGGGCGGCGAAGAGAGCGGCGTCACCGAAGCGACCACGGATCTTTTTCTGGAAGCGGCCTATTTCGATCCGATCCGCACCGCCCGCACCGGACGACGGCTGGAACTGGTCTCCGAATCCCGCCACCGTTTCGAGCGCGGCGTGGACCCGGAGGCCATCCCCATGGTGATGGAACGGGCCACCCGGATGATTCTCGATCTGGCCGGCGGGCAGGCCGGACCGGTGACGCTGCACGATGGCGGCACCTGGCACGCGCCCACCCCGATCCTCTACCGTCCGGAGCGGGTCAACCGCATGGGGGGAATCGAGCTGACCCCGCACGCCATGAACACCTTCCTGATCGCCCTGGGCTGTCAGGTCACGGCAACGGCTGCGGACGACAGCCGTTTCCTGGTCACACCGCCAAGCTGGCGCCACGACCTGAAACGGGAAGAGGATCTTTTGGAAGAGATCATCCGCCTGTACGGTTACGATCGTGTTCCCACCTCCCTGCCGCGCCTGCCTGCCACAGCCCCGATCCCGGACCCGATCCGCCAGTTGACCGGAAAGATCCGCGCCCTGCTGGTCGGCATGGGCTATCAGGAGGCGCTTGACTATGCCTTTGTCAGCCCGGCGATCCAGCAGACCTTCCAGCCCGCGCTCACTCCGCTGGCATTGATCAATCCCCTCTCCGAGGAGCAGTCGGTGTTGCGCACCGATCTGATCGCCGGATTGCTGGAAAGCGCGCAACGCAACCTCAACCGGGGCAATCTGCGCCTGCGGCTGTTCGAGACCGGTCGGGTCTTTCTGCCGCAACCCGATGGCACCTTGCAAGAACCCGAACGGCTCGCCGGCGTGTTGAGCGGACCGGTGGATCCCGCCTCGGCCCATGTGGTGGCACGCGCGGTGGATTTCTTTGATCTCAAAGGGGATCTGGAGTCGTTGTTGAGCGCGCTCACCGGTGCGTTGCCCGGCTTCACCCCAGGAGGACCGGAATTTCTCCATCCGGCGCGCAAGGCTTTGGTGGCGTTGCCGGATGGAACCCCATTGGGTTGGATGGGGCAGTTGCATCCCGGTCTGATGGAAAAACTCGATCTGCGCAAGGAGTTGTTGCTCTTTGAACTGGAACTGGCCAGACTGCCCGAAAACCCGGCGGCCAAACATCAGGAGGCGACCACCAGCCGGTTTCCCGGCATTCAGAGCGATTTCACGTTCCTGATGCCGGAGCGCACCCCAGCCGGAAACGTGGTCCAGGCAGTGATGGCCGTGGATGAAACCTTGATCCGCGAAACGCGGGTGACTGCGATCTACACCGGCAGCGGCGTGCCCGAAGGCAGCAAAAGTCTGACCTTGAGCCTGCTGCTTCAGGCCAGCGACCGCACCCTGACCGATGCCGAAAGCAAATCCCTGTCCGAGCGGATCATCGCCTGCGTGACCGACGGGTTCGGAGCCGCGCTACGCTGAACGATTTTCCGAGGGATTGGCCGATTTTTTCCAGGTGCGCCGTTCAATCAGGTATCGTGGACGGCGCCGACTTTCATCATGGGAACGCCACAGGTATTCTCCAAGAATGCCCAGCATGCCCATCTGCATCCCGCCAAGCACCAGAATGGCCACCATCAGCGACGACCATCCCTGGACCGGATGGCCAACCCAGGCGTGCATGATGATGAACAGGGCATACAAAAAACCCAGCGTGGCCACGAACAATCCCAGATAGGACATCAACCGAATCGGGAAATGGGTGAAGGCCGTCAGCGAGTCGATGAACAATTTCAATTTCTTCTTGAGAGTCCATCCCGACCGGCCATGCTGACGCGCCTGTTTGCAATAACCGATCGTCTCTTGCCGAAATCCCATCCAGACGATCAGCAGCATGGTGCTGCTGTGAATTTCCCGAAACCGCAGATAGCCCCGGATCACCACCCGATCCATCAACCAGAAGTCCGCGCCCTTGGGCGGAACCTGGGCCAGTCCACTCAACCGGTTGATCATCCCGTGATAACATCTGGAGAAAAACAGATTGATCTCCTTCTCTCCGGCGCGTTGTTCCCGGGCCGCCCAAACCACCTGGGCACCCTGACGCCACTTTTCCAGAAGCGACGGGATCACCTCCGGAGGATCCTGGAGATCGGCGGCCATGACAATCGCACAGTTGCCCACAGCATGGCTCAGGCCGCAGTGGACTGCCGCATGGGATCCGAAGTTGCGGGACAAACGGACCGCCCGCACCCGCTCATCCTGGAGCGCCAGGGCGGTCAACCGTCCAAAGGTGTCATCGCCCGAATGGTCATCGACCACCACCCACTCCCAGCTTACCCCCAAGGTGGAAAACACCGCGACCAGACGATCATACATGTGCGGCAGATTCTCGGCTTCGTTATAGGCGGGTGAGACCACGGTGATTTCTGGTTTGGATCGACCAACGGCTTGCATGCCGACGCTCCTCAGCCCGTTCCGGGGCATCGATTGAAAATGGCAAGAGGATTCAGGAGATTCCTCATTCCAGAGTTTTGACCTTGAACTGCGCCCATCTCGGGATACATCGTTTGTCAATGGGGTCCAGGGGCCAAGGGCCCCTGGTGGGGTCCAGGGGCGAAGCCCTTGGGACTTTGATTTTGGCCTTTGGCGCGCTTTGCCGCAGGCGCGCCCCCTGGTCGCCGCAGGCGACG
>JADFWP010000061.1 GCA_015234115.1 Magnetococcales bacterium | reverse complement strand
AACGGCGAAAAACTCTGTCAAGGATCTTTTTTTGGCGGGGTGCTGAATAGTTACCGTTTGACGAGAATAACTTTGTCAGCAGTATTGGTGGCAACAATGCGATCTGGATTGGCGGGGTGCAACGCAACGATGGCTGGGGCTGGGCTACAGAAGAATCCTGGGATTATGTTCGCAATAATTTCACAAATTATTGGCATCCCTATCTCAGTATGGAACGTGATGGAACGTGGAGTAATCTTTATGAAACAGGGAAATTCTTTGTCGTTGAATATCCCGGTCAATCCAACATTCTTGATCTCTCCGGCCCGAATTACATTGCCGAGGGAACCAGCGGGACCACGGATTGGACCTATACCGTCACGCTTGCTTCGGCAGTCGATACGGATGTGACCTTTGACTATGCGACCGCCAGTGGGACCGCGACCTCGGGCAGCGATTTTCTGCCAGCCAGCGGCACCTTGACCATCCCAAGGGGGAGAACATCGGCCACCTTCACGGTGCGGGTCACCGGGGATGCCGTGACTGAAGGGGACGAGAATTTTACCGTTTCCATCTCCAATCCCAGCGGGGCGGTGCTGGGTACGACACGTTCCGCCCAAATCACGATTGGAGAGTCGGATCGTATCGACAGCAGCACCTCTTTTGTGATGGAACCCTACGAAACCAGAAACCTGACCCTGATCGGTATGGATCCAATCGATGGGGTGGGCAATGCGTTCAACAACACGCTCACCGGGAATGCCGGAGATAACGTGTTGATCGGCTTGAATGGAAACGACCAGTTGCATGGCGGCAGTGGGGGGCGCGATCTGCTGATCGGTGGCAACGGAGATGATGTCTATATCATTGAAAGTGGTAACAATAATTCAACTGTGCTGGAGAGACGGAATGGAGGCCGGGATGGCGTATTCAGCGATCTCTCTTTCGTGTTGAGCGGGTATGTCGAGGATCTGACGCTGACCGGGGAGGACAATATTAACGGGTCTGGCAATCAGATGTCCAACGTTCTGATCGGTAACCCTAATAACAATATCCTGAAAGGAGCCGGCGGGAATGATACGCTCCGGGGTGATTCCGGTTATGACATCCTGGATGGAGGGGCCGGAAATGATCGTCTGATCGGCGGCCCTGGTCAGGATCAATTGATCGGTGGCGCGGGAGCGGATGCGTTCCGGTTCACCAGCCCTGGCGATGGTGGGGATACGGTGCGTGATTTCGGCAGAGACGACGTGCTTGAATTTGTCAGCAGCAACTTCGGAAATCTGCCGGTTGGTGCGATTTCCTCCTCCAGGTTTATTGCCAACAGCACCGGCAATGCCACCACGGCCAATCAATGGTTCATCTTCCAGACCAGTACGGGTCTGCTGAAATACGATCCGGATGGCAATGGCATGACAGCACCCAGAGAGATTGTCTCCCTGAACGCCCTCTCCTCCCTGTCGGCGGACCGGATTGTGATCGTGGCCGGTTGATGCCAGGGTCGGGCGCGGTCTGTGGCAAGAATTTCGGCCATGAGCCGCAGCGTACCGCGCGCTGCGGCTCATTTCGCTTGACAGCAGGCTGCGTGCAGTGCCACAGTCCACCATAACATCCCTTTATATCAGGAGTCTCATGCGATGGGCGGACTGCTGGCAGTGGTCGTTCTGGTCGGGGCGCTGTTTTATTGGGTCTTGCGGGTCAATCAGCAGGATTTGCAGGTCATTTATGAAGAATTGAAGGCGGATGAGGCAGAGGAACAGGCGTTGTCAGCCGCTTCCGACTCACCGCCTGTTCCAGCAGCGTGATTTCCCCGGCGCACACCAGGGTGAAACCATCCCGGGCGCGGGTGATGGCGGTATAGATCAATTCACGGGTGAGGAGCGCGGAGCGGTGCTCGGGCAGCACCAGCAGCACGCGGGAGAACTCCGAGCCTTGGGATTTGTGCACGGTCATGGCAAAGACCGTTTCGACCTCGGTCAGGCGACTGGGGGGAAACCAGCGGATGGCAGCATCGCTCCCTTCCGGGCCGGGAAAGGCCACCCGCAGACTCCGTTTTCCCTCCACGGGCCGTTCCAGGGTGATGCCGATATCGCCATTCATCAGCCCGAGTTCATGGTTGTTGCGGGTGACCATCACCGGGCGGCCCGGATACCAGCCCTGTCCGGTCGGGATGCAGCCCGCGGCGCGCAGATCGCACGCGATCCGTTCGTTCAGCCCCTCCACTCCCCACGGTCCCTGCCGCAACAGACACAAAACCTGAAAAGCGCCATGGCAGCGGATCACCGCGCCCGCCCAGCGATCCAGATCGGCTTCTGACGCCTCCAGAGGCGGCTGATGCTGCCGCATTTGCGCCAGATAGGCCCGGTATCCCCCCTGGCGGGTGGCATATTCGTCATGGCGCAGCGATCCGACCACCATCGATGCACCACCGGCATCCCCTGCGACCACCAGTTCGGCAAAAATCTCCGGCTGTGCGCGCAAAGAATAAAGAGACAAATCATGGAATTTCTGTTGCCAGATCCGGGTCACGGCTTGCGGGTCTCCGGCGTTGACCGCCTGGGCCAGTTGGCCGATGCCGCTGGTTGCGGAAAAACGGAAATTGCGTCGCAACATCACCACCGCCTGATCGAGGGGGGTGCCTGTCGGGTCGATCAACGCCGGATCGAGCGTATGGCCGGTGGCTGCGTGCAACCAGGCAGCGGTTTCCGGGGTGTAGTGGCCGGCCAGGGCGCGTTGGCACCAGGTTCCCAGCAGCGCACCGGCTTCAACCGAATCGAGTTGATCCTTGTCGCCCAACAGAATCAACCGGGCGGTTTGCGGCAGGGCGGCGAGCAGATCGGCCAGCAACTCCAAACCGACCATGGAAGCCTCGTCGATCACCAACAGATCGAGCCACAGGGGATTGCCCGCGTGATGACGGAAATGGCGACTCTCCCGTTGCGCTCCGAGCAGACGATGGAGGGTGGTCACCTGCCGGGGGATGGTGGCCAGGATCGCTTCGTCCCGGAACCGGCCATTCATGGTCAGTCGATCCAGTTCGCGGGTCAAGGAGCTGCTCAGGCGGGCGGCGGCCTTGCCGGTGGGGGCGGCCAGGGCCATGCGCAGTGGCCGTGCCGGGGTTTGCTTTTCCTGCTGGAGCGTCAGGATTTGCAGCAACGCCAACAGCCGGACCACCGTGGTGGTTTTGCCGGTCCCCGGTCCGCCGGTGATGATGCCAAAGCGGCGACCGGTCATGAGGGCGCAGGCCATGCGTTGCCAATCGGCGTCGGCTCCGAAAGGGGTGGTCGTGGGCAACAGGGTGTCGAGCACCGGGCGGAGCGCGGTGGCCGGAGGCAGGGAGAAGCCGGCGTTTTCCAGGCGGTCGCGCAGGGCGGATTCCACCTCCTGTTGGCATTGCCAGAAACGGCGCAGAAAAAGTCGGGTCTGGTCGAGCACCAGCGGAGTGGTGGAGGCCGCCGCTGCGGCTGCGGGGGCAACCCGTTGCGGATCGGTCAGAGCGTGCAGCCAGCCTGTCAGCTCGATGTCGGCCAGCCAGCGGGCCGGCAGATCCGGATCCGTGGGATCGTGGCCGCCACTTCCCTCGGGTGGCAGGGCCAGGGTGGTTTCCGGGTCGGCCAGGGTGGCGGCCAGATCGAGCTGAACCAGGCCCCGTCCGGCCTGATGGCTCACCAGGGCGGCGGCGAGCAGCAGCCGGGGATCGGCCTCCGTCCCCTCCTGCCGGAGAAAGGTCGCGAAGGCCACATCCATGGGACGCAGCCAGCCGCGCTCCTGCCAGCGGGTCAGCAGGGCGAGGAGCGACTCCGGGGAGTGGTGGAATGTCAGGTGATGGGTCATGGGGCTCCGGTTGGGGGTGAGGGGATTCTCCCCCCATCATGCAAGTTTATAACCCGTTGACCCGCTCTGTCACCCGGTGGCGGGCCGATGGTTCAAGAATGCGGGTTGACAGCCTCCAGGAGGGGGAGAGACCATAGGACCGGTTGAGTTTTTCACTCCTTGTGCCATGCCCGTGAGGTTGTACTTGACGATCCGGATAAGAGTTGTGCTGATTCTGTTTCTCTGCGCCTTTCTGATCGGTCTGGTGGGCGCCAAGAATCTTTGGCTGTTTCATCTCGACGATGATGAAATGGGCAGTGTGCTGGTCGAGGGGCAATTCACGGATCTCTTTGCCCATCTTTCCGATCTGCTCGATCAGCAGGTGAGCATCCTGGAACAGGGGATGGATGCCCTGAACGATCAGGAAGCGGAGCCGCTGGTGGCCATCATCGAGCAGTTTCAGACGGTCGGTCGTGAATTTCGTCGCACCTTTCCGGATCAGGCCGCCCTGTCCAGCATGATTCCGGCCCATCTGCTCGCCCAGACGCCGGATTCCGCGCTGCGCAGCTCCCTGTTTCCCAAATGGGATCTGACGGAGGCCGTGGAGCGGGTTTTCAAGGGGCACGCGCCGAGCCTGATGGCGCTTGAGAATGAGTTGAAGGGCCTGCACAGAGTGTTCGAAAATCATGCGCTGAGTATCCTCAACGGCGCAAGCGAGGTGAACGGACGGGAGGGCAGAAAGACCTTGCAGGCGATGCGGGAAAATGCCCGGGCCATGGACCGGTCGGTGAAGGCGTTGGGTCAAAAGGTGCGCCAGGTCAGCCACGAGATTCTGGAAGCCCTGCATGACCGGGAGGTGGATACCTTGTACTGGACCGGTCTGTTCCTGATGAGCGGTTTTGCGCTGGCCGGATTGGGTGCGGTTCTGTTGGGGTTGGATGTGCGCAGCTTTTTGCGTCAATCGCGCGGGATGGTGCAGAGGATCGCGGCCGGGGATCTGGAGGTCACGGTTCCCGCGCCGCGCCGGGATGAGTTGGGACAACTGCTTCATGCCATTCAGGAGATGGCCGCAGCCTTGAAGCATTCCAGACGGCTGGAAGAGGAGAAGACCCTGGAACTGAAGCGCTCCAATGCCGAATTGTTGCAGTTTGCCCAGGTGATTTCTCATGATTTGCAGGCGCCGTTGCGTACCATCGCCAGTTTCGCCCAACTGCTCGCCGAACGCTACCAGCACAGTCTGGAGCGGGATGCTCATGAATTCATCGGGTTGATGGTGGCGTCCGCCTCCCGCATGCAGCAGATGATTCATGATCTGCTGGTTTATTCCCGCGTCAACACCCATTCCAATCCTTTGACCCTGGTGGCCACGCAGTCTTTGGTGCTTCAGGTGCTGGATCAACTCCACGCCACGGTCCAGGAGAGCGCGGCCACGATCGTGGTGGGAGAGTTGCCCATGGTGCGCGCCGATTCAACCCAACTGGCGCAGTTGTTCCAGAATCTGCTGGTCAATGCCCTGAAATTCCGGGGGCAGGAGCGGCCCAGGGTGGAGATTGTCGCCAGGCCTCTTCCCCAGGATGCCCCCTTGTCCAGGGGGTGGCTGTTTCAGGTAAAGGACAATGGCATTGGCATCGATCCGCAGCATGGGGAGCGGATCTTCGAGATTTTTCAACGTCTGCATACCAGCGAAGAGTATCCGGGCACCGGGATCGGTCTGGCGATCTGTCAGCGCATCGTCGAGCGGCATGGCGGACGGATTTGGGTGGAATCCGTGCCTGGGGCCGGAGCGGTTTTCTCTTTTACCTGGCCCGGTGCGGACGAGGTGCATCATGACAACATCCCCTGCTGAGTCCGAAGCCTCCTTCACCATCCTGATCATCGAGGACAACGCCGCCGACATGCGTTTGCTGCGCGAGTTGTTGCGGGCGCAGCCTTTCGCGATTCACGGGGCGGATCGGTTGGCAACCGGTCTGGGTGTGCTGGATCAGCATGCGGTGCATTTGATTCTGCTCGATCTGGGGCTGCCGGACAGTCGGGGGTTGGCCACGCTGCGTGCGGTGCGGCAACGGGCATCCCATGTGCCGGTGATCGTCCTGACCGGTCTGGATGACGAAGAGTTGGGATCGCAGGCCGTGGCCCAGGGGGCGCAGGATTACATCCTGAAACGGGAGTTGAACCGCACCCTGCTGACCCGCACCATCCGCTATGCCATGGAGCGGGAACGGATCAGCTCGCCCTGGCGCGAAGGGGATGCGTTGTTGCACCAGATCAGCGCCACCTCCCACGATGCCATGATCGCCCTCAATCCCGAAGGGCGGATTCTGTTCTGGAATCAGTCGGCAGCGCGTCTGTTCGGGTATGGCGAGGCTGAGGTGATGGGGCGATCCTTCGCCGAGGTGGCGTTGCCGCAACGGTTTCGCGCGTTGTTCCGGTCCGGGTTCGACCGGTTCCAGGCCAGCGGGAGCGGCGAATTCATCGGCCATACCCGCGAGATGAGCGCCTTGCGCCACAGCGGAGAGGAGTTCCCGGTCGAAATCACTATTTCGGCCTATCAGGAGCGGGGACGCTGGCAGGCTGCCGGCATCATCCGCGATCTGAGCGCCCGGAAACAGTCGGAGCAGATGGCCCATTGCGCCGGGCAGATGCGTATCGTGGCCGAATTGGCCACCCGGTCTTCCAAGGAGAGCGCCCCCGGCGAGGTGCTGGCCACTCTGGAGACCATTCAGGGCTGTCTGGATCGGGCCAAACGGATGGCCCGCGCCATGCGCATCCACCAGGAGCCGGTTGAACCCTGCCTGCTCCCGATCCGCCCCCATGAACGGGTCACCACGGCAGTGCTGCTGACCCGGCAACACCACCCGCAGGTGACCATTTCCCTGGAATGGCAGGGGCCGGATCAGTTGATGGCAGATCCGGAGCTGCTTGGGTATGTGCTGGACAATCTGTTCGACAATGCGGTCGATGCCATGCCACAGGGGGGCGAGATCATTCTGGTTGTCCGGGAGGAGGCGCGGCAGATGGTGCTGGAAATGGTCGATACCGGCCATGGGATCGCCATGGAACATCAGATCCAGCTGTTCACGCCGTTTTTCTCCACCAAACCGCCAGGCCAGGGGATGGGGATGGGCCTGACCAATTGCCAAAAGATCGTGCAGCGCCACGGTGGCCGTTTGACCCTGGAGAGCGTGTTGGGACAGGGTACGCGCGTGACGGTACGATTGCCGGTGGATGGCGCCGCCGATTCCGCCGGAGGGCCTGCCGAACCGGTGCCGACCCACAACCCGGAACCGGACGAATCTCTGGGATTGCAGTTGGCGTTGACCATGCTGAGCAACGCCTTGCGACGGGAGATCCTGCAATTGCTGGGGGGGGAGGAGGCGTTGAGCCTGACCGAAATCACCCGGCGTCTGGGGGTGACCGATCACACCAAGGTCCACTTTCATCTCAAACATCTGCGCGAAAACGGCATTCTGCTTCATCGGGAGGACCGTGCCTATCAGCTCACCGTCCGGGGACGCACGCTGTTTTTTGCCATCGAGCGGCTGGCTCCGCTGTTCGTGGTCAAAGGATGACGGGTTTGTCCCGTGAACCGGCCTGCCATTGGCATGTGAATTGACTTCACAAAATCGGCGCATGGGCGGTTTCGTCTGCCTGTTTCAGACGGGTGTGAATTTGAACTTTTTCATTTTTAATTAATAATTCTTATTTTATATGTTCGACATCCGTGCTATATTTTCAGTGGTCGGCTTTTGTAACAACTAATTTCTTTTTTAAACAGGGGGAACACGCATGGCTGAAACAGCATCCAAGGCATCAGTGAGGCAAATGGGATTCCGGGCATGGGGAATCAGTGCCGGGGCGTTCTTGCTGGCGCATGTTTTCACCCTCTCTTCGGCCGAAGCCGTGCCCAGTTACGCCCGGCAGACCGGTCAGAATTGCGCGGCCTGTCATGTGGGCAGCTATGGCCCGCAATTGACCCCTTACGGGATCAAGTTCAAACTGGAAGGGTATACGGATACGGACGGCAAATCCGGTCATGTTCCTCTGTCCGCCATGGCGCTCGGCACCTGGACCCATACCAAGGCCGATCAGCCCGGAGGTGCCGCGATCCGTTTCGATCCCAACGACAACGCCGCCTTGCAGGAGGTTTCGGTCTTTCTGGCCGGCGCGTTGAGCGAGCATGTCGGGTCGTTCATCCAGGCCGGATACTCCGGCATCGAGCGCAGGGTCTCGATGGACAACATGGATGTGCGTTATGCCAACACCCTGGCGATCAACGACAAAGAGTTGCTGTGGGGGGTGACCCTCAACAACAATCCCACCATCCAGGATCCCTTCAACACGCTGCCCGCCTGGCGTTTTCCTTACGAAGGGAGCGAACTGGCGCCAACCCCGGCCGCCTCTCCCATGATCGCGGGTCTGTTTGAACACAATGTGCTCGGCCTGACGGGCTATGTGTTGTGGGATCATGCGCTTTACGCCGAGTTTGGCGCGTATGAGACCCTGCCGCACAACACCTTGAGCGGATTGAACCTGGAGGATGGCGGTCGTCTGGTCCATCCCGCACCCTATGGACGCCTGGCCTACTTCAAGGACATGAAGAAAATGGCCTTCTCCCTGGGGACGTTCGCCATGAGTGCGTCTTTGTTGCCGGATCGTCAATCCGGGCCGACGGACGGCTATCGGGATATCGGCGTGGATGCGTCGTTCCAGTATCTGGGCACCCGTGAACATGTCTTCAATCTTTATGGCAGCTATATTCACGAGCGTCGCAATCTGGGCGCCAGCACGCTCAATCCCGGTTCCACCACGCTGGACCGCGCGGATCTGACCGCATCGTACCACTTTGACCAGACCTACGGCATTACCCTGAATCTGTTCGAGATGCATGGCGATGCCGACATCGACTCGACCGGCGCCTTGACCAGCAAACCCGATTCCAAGGGGTTGACGATCCAGGCCGACTGGACCCCGTTCGGCAAGGAGGGATCCTGGCAGGAGCCGTGGGCCAACGTCCGCTTTGGTCTTCAGTATACCCTGTATCGCGAGTTCGATGGTGTCCGGCATGATGACACCACCGGCTTTGATGCCAGTGACAACAACACCGTTTTTGCCTTCATCTGGACATCCATCTGACCGGGAGTGGGGATGATGAGAAAAATATTCATGATTGCGGCGCTGCTGATGTTTGGTCCGGCCAATGCCCATGCGGAGGGAAATCCGGTGCGGGGGGCGGATCAGTACAAGGAGGAGTGCGCCGATTGTCACAGTGTGGTGCCGGGCAAGAACAAGAAAGGGCCATCCCTGCATGGCGTGGTGGGTCGCACGCCAGCCAGGGTGGAGGGGTTTGAATATTCCGATCCCATGAAAGCCAATGCCACCCCCTGGACTCCGGAACGGCTGGATGCCTACATCACCGCGCCCAAGAAGGTGGTTCCGCATGGCATCATGAAGTTTGACGGGATGGAAAATGCTGCGGATCGCGCGGATGTGATCGCCTATCTGCGCACTCTCGGTGGCTCCTGATGACGATGGCGACCATCAAACCCCTCGTGATCGGGGGGATCCTGGGGATGATGCTGTTCGGTGTGGTCCATTTTGCGGCGGTCACCGATCACAGCTCGATCGAGTTCTGCACCAGTTGTCATGAGATGTCGTATAATTACGAGGAGTACAAGAAGTCCCAGCACTATATCAACCGGTCGGGTGTGAAGGCGGTCTGTGCCGATTGTCACATCCCGCACGACAAGGATATGGCCAGTTGGGCGAACAAGTTGTACAACAAGGTCACGGTGGGTCTGCGCCATCTGTATCATCATGTATTGGGCGATCTGGATAGCCGAGCCAAATTCGATGCCAAACGTTGGGAGTTGGCCAATCGGGTCTGGGACGACATGAAGGCCAATGATTCACGGGAGTGTCGTCACTGTCATGCCCTGGAGAACATGCACCTCTCCGAGCAGGGATTGCTGGCCGCCAAGCAGCACACCAAGGCCAAAGTCAAGGCCAATGGCGAAACCTGCATCGATTGTCATCATGGCGTTGCCCACAAGGAACCCACCGATCCGGCTGCCCTGCTGCCCAAGAGCGGTTCATGAAGAAAAATTGAAAGACTCAAAGAGGGGTGTCGGGGGATTCATTCCCCAGACCCCCTCTTTGTCTTTTATAAAGTTGAATCTCCCGGAGTCGTTACGATTTGATGGAATATTTATATTGCTCTGGGAGGAGAGATTGTTCTATATTCACTTGCATCGCGTTTGGATCAAGAGGGGACAATGAGCAGGTACTGGCAGAATCAAGGGGAAAGAAGATGGCAGTTACGGCATCCACCTCGGTAGCGATGCACATGAGAATGATTCTGGGGGTCGTTTTTTCGATCCTTGCGATTTTTCAGGCAACGCATGTTCTGGCAGCCGCCCCGACCGTGGCCCATCGCATTCTCAATCAAACCTGGAGCGGCAGCGGCGTCAAAAGCTTCCAGGTGCCCCTGAACACCTTTGCCGACAGCGATGGCGACACCTTGCGTTATTCGGCCAAACTGGCCAGCGGCGCGGCTCTGCCCGCCTGGTTGCGGTTTGCGGCGACCACCCGCACCTTTTCCGGCAATCCACCTGCCGGACTCACGGCCCTCAGCCTGAAAGTGACGGCCAACGATGGCCATGCCGGTACGGCCAGCGCCACCTTCACCCTGTCGTTCAGCGGCGTGAACGATCCCCCGGTTGCCGTGGCCGATACTCTGGCCGTCACCCGCAATCAGGCCGCGACCGACACCCTGACGGCCACCGATGGGGATGGGGACCGGCTGACCTATGCCATCGTCACCAACGGCACCAGGGGCAGAGCGGTCATCCGCAATGCGACGACCGGCGCCTACACCTACACGCCCAACAGCGGCGTCACGGGCACGGACCGGTTCACCTTCAAGGTCAACGACGGTCGGCTCGCCTCCAATACCGCCACGGTCACGGTGACCATTCGCGCGCCCAACGATGCCCCGGTCGCCGCCCCCGGCACCCTGAGCGTCAACCAGAATACCGCCGGAACCGGACGGTTGAGCGCCAGCGACGCCAATGGCGATGCCTTGACCTATGCCCTGGTGACCAACGGTTCCAAGGGAAGCGCAACCCTCACCAACGCCAACAACGGATCCTACCGCTACGTCCCGCGCGCCGGGGTGACGGGCAGCGACTCTTTTACCTTCAAAGTCAACGATGGCCAGGTCGATTCCAACACGGCCACGGTCGCGGTCACCATTCAACCGGTGCTCTCCACGCCGGCGCCGGTCCCGGCAACCGGCCAGATCCTCTCTTATTTTTCCGGGGATGACGGTGCGTTGCGCAAGGGGGTGGCCTGGCCTGGAACCCGCTTTGCCGACAATGGCGACGGCACGGTGACGGACAACCTGACCGGCCTGGTCTGGATGACCAATGCCAACTGCTGGGGACGCCAATCCTGGAGCAATGCGCTGGCCATGGTGGCCGGTTTGAACGATGGTTCCGAGCGTTGCGCCGGCTATGCCACCGGCACGCATACCGACTGGCGTTTGCCCAATCTCAAGGAGATGAAGAGTCTGATCGACCGCAGCCGGGTCGCGCCTGGTTTGCCTGCCGGTCATCCCTTCTCGGGCGTGCAATCGGACTATTACTGGTCGTCCACCTCCAATGCCAGTCGCACCAATACCGCCTGGGTCGTCTATCTGGGCAGCGGATTCATCAGCAATGCCAGCAAAACCCCGACCTGCTATGTGTGGCCGGTGCGCGGGGGATCATGACCTCTTTCTCACAGACTGGATAATCGCCATGGGAACTCTTTCTGAATCCCTTCATCCGGTTGCGGTGATCGGTTTGGGCTGCATTCTGTTCGGCGCGTGGTGCGCGCCGGGATGGGCCGATCCGGCAACCGCTCCGGTCAGCAAAACCGGTCAGATCCAATCCTATGGTGCCGGGGATGATGGCCAACTCGAAAAAGGGGTCGCCTGGCCTGTTCCCCGCTTCACGGATGCGGGAGACGGCACTATTGTCGATCATCTGACCAGCCTGGTCTGGATGAAGAACGCCAATTGCTGGGACCGGCAAACCTGGGAGAGCGGCCTGAACCTGATTGCGGGCCTGAATGCCGGTTCACAGACCTGCGCGGGTTATACCAGCGGTCGCCACACCGACTGGCGCCTGCCGAATGTCGATGAACTGCAATCGCTGCTCGATTTCAGTCGCACCACCGAGTTGCCAGCCGGTCATCCCTTTGTGAGCGTGCAGAATTCCTATTACTGGTCTTCCACCACCTACGCGGCCAACAGCAACAATGCCTGGACCGTTTCGTTCGCCACAGGCTATGTGGGGACGGGCGCCAAGCCGAACATCAGTTTCATCTGGCCGGTACGCGGCGGACAATAATTGCAACACAGCAGGAGGAAATTCCCCCCATGATCGCCCGATCCTTGCTCGTCACGCTTGCCCTGGGACTCTCTCTGACCGCAGTGGAGGGTCAGGCCTATCAGGTGGGCGATACGATTGATGACACCATCGCCAACCAGTTGCAAATCTCCCAGGGGGTGGCGCTGGTCAATTTTTTTGCCTCGTGGTGTGTCTCTTGCAAAAAAGAGCAGCCCCTGATCCAGTCGATCAGCGCCGATCTGCCCCAACAGGGGATGCGCCTGGTGGGGGTCGATACCGACGAAAATCTCCAGGAGGGTCTGGCGTTCCAGAAAAAACTGGGACTGAGCTACCCGATCGTCAATGACGAAAACCAGAAGATCGTCGCGCAATTCAATCCTCTCGGCATGCCGGCATTCTATTTCATCCAGGATCGCAAGGTGGTCAAGATCCATCTGGGTGCCGTGGACCATGTGGATGCGATGATTGCCAACGAGTTGAAAGGGATGATGAAATGAAATTCCGTCTTCTTGTGGTGCTCGGCTGCCTGCTGCTGAACGGCTGCGCCCCGACGGTCAAACCCTGGGAAAAGGGAATTCTCGCCGAACCTCACATGCAGTTGGGCGGCGGGGATGGCATCCGCAAGGTCAACGAACACGTCTTTTCCTCCAAGGAAGGCAGTTTTGGCGGTGGCGGCATTGGCGGAGGAGGATGCGGATGCAACTGAACCGGAATTCCCTGCGGGTGATCGCCCTGGGTGCGGCCTCCCTGCCATTGGTGCTCCATGCGGCGGAAGGGAGCAAAATCAGCTTCAAGCAGACCCATTACAAGGAAGCGGATGGGCGGATCGGGGTGGATTACAGTCTCCTCGACATCAAGAAGGAGTTTGGCGCCGATTACACGGTGGATGTCGGCCTCTCCTACGACACCATCAGCGGCGGCACGCCGATCTGGGTGGATACGGTCTCCGGCGCCAGCGGCAAGGCTTTGCCCGATGGTCGGATCGCGGTGGGAGAATTCCTGGAAGAGGGGGGCAGTTTTACCAAGGATGCCTTCCAGTATCAGAAGATCCAGGTCGAGGACCGGCGCCGGGCGATCACCACCAGCGTGACCAGGCGGACCCCGGACCGGGATGAAATCACCCTGGGAGCCAGTTATTCCACGGAATCGGACTTCACCAGCCGGGAAGGTTCGCTGAGTTATCTTTACAATCTCGATGCCTCGCGCAATCAATCGATCACGGTTGGGGTCTCCTATCAGAGCAACAGCGCCTACCATCTGATGTATGACGAATGGCGGGACTTTCATGTGCTCAACACCCAGATCGGCTATACCCACACCCTCAACAAAACCACGGTGGGACAGGTCAATTATTTCCAGATCCACCAGTCGGGTGATTTGAGCAACCCCTATCAAACCATCATCCGGCTCTCTTCCATGGATGGGCTGTATTGGCGGGCCGTGGAACAGCGGCCCAACGAACGGTCCGCTTCCGGCATCTCGGCCTCACTCGCTTCCAAGATTCTCGACAATACCGCTTTGCAGGGGGAATATCGTTATTACAACGACGATTGGGGAATCGAGTCAAACACCTTGGGAATCACGACCCACACCACTCTGGATGAGGTCTGGGTGGTCAGTCCCATGGTGCGTTATTACACCCAGAGTCAGGCCGGTTTCTACAAATCCCACGAAAGTGGCGAGGTGTTCGACGACAGTGAAAACGGTTCCGCAGACGAGCGGCTGGGCGGTTTTCATGGCTGGACCTACGGGTTGGGCGTCGAAAGAAAACTGGGGGAGGCGGTTTCCCTCAATCTGCACGCAGCCAGCCAGAGACAGTCGAACGGCTTGAAAATGACCTGGCTCTCCCTGGGGCTTGATTACAACTTTTGATCAGGGCGCGTCATGTACAAGCAGCACATCGAATTCGTCTCCATGACCACCCAATGCGTTGTGGATCTGTTCGATACCTCCGAAGAGGTGGCGCAGCGTTGTTTTGCCGCGATTCAGGAAAATACCCGGAGGTTGGAGCATAAGTATAATTTCCATCATCCAGATTCGCTGCTGAACCGGCTCATCAACCAGCGTGCCACCAACGCCATTGAGGTCGATGAGGAGAGCGCGCATATTCTGCATACGGTCCGGCAACTCAGTCTGGCCACGGAGGGCCATTTTGATATCACGGTCGGCACCATTCATGACTGCTTCAAGCAGAAGAGTCCCGCCGCCATGAAGCAGTGTCTGGAGGAGCGCCAGGGGTGGTTTGGTCTTGATTCCTGGGAGATTCAGGGGCAGAGGTTGTCGTTCGTCCATCCCGAGACCCGGATCGATCTGGGCGGGGTGATCAAGGAGTATGCCGTGGATGAGGCGGCACGGCTGCTGACCGAACAGGGTGTGCGTTCCGCGCTGATCAATTTCGGCGGGGATGTGCGGGTCATCGGCACCAAACCCGATGGTCGTTCGTTCGGCGTGGCGATCCGCAATCCCATCAAGCGGGATCACGTGCTGGCGGTGGTCAACATCGAAAATCAGGCACTCACCACTTCGGGTTCCTATGAGCGGGTCCACAAGGTCGGAAACGGTATTTTTTCGCACATTCTAAGTCCCAAGGTCGTCTCTGGCGAGATTCTCTCTTCCACCATGATCGGTGACACCACCTTGCGATGCGGGATTTACAGTACCGCATTCATGCTCAACAGCGACATTGCGATTCCGGAAGCGTTACGGGTGATTCTGGTGGATCGCGAGTTGCGGCTGCATCAAAATCTTTTGCCCTGATCCATGGCGTGAACCGGTCATGGTGACATTATTGAAAGAAAAGAAGGGGTCTGGGGGATTCCTCCCCCAGGGTTTTGACTTT
>JADFWP010000060.1 GCA_015234115.1 Magnetococcales bacterium | reverse complement strand
AGCGCGCCAAAGGCCAAAGTCCCAAGGGCTTCGCCCCTGGACCCCACCAAGGGCCCTTGGCCCCTGGACCCCACTGACACATGAAATATCCCGAAATGGGCGCGGTTTGATATCACACTCTTGGGGGATGCCTTCCCCAAACGTCCTCTTTTCTTGCCATGGTTTTCGTGTTTGGCAACGGGCGCACGGCCAACAGGGTGTAGCCGACCTGAATGATCGCCCGCGCTGGCAAGTGAACGGTGCAACTTACGCGGAGCAACTCTTCTGCGGCATGTCTGAGAGGGGCCACGAAGGTGCCATTGGTGCTGCCGAGATCCTCGATCATCCAGCCCTCTTTGGGATCGGCAAAAATTCGGCAATGCTGCCGCGAAACCCTGGCATCTTTCAAATCGATGCGTATCCCCTGCGCATCCGACGGCTCCCAACCCGCCCCGCGTCCGATGACAAACGCACTCGGTTCCCCCAAATGATAGTGAAAATCATAGCCGTTGCATTCCGGTTCCTGAATATGGAACAGCAATTGCTGCAAGGGGCGTGATGTCGGAAACGGCTTCATGGCCTGGAATCTCCTGGCGGATCGGGAAGGTTGGGCGGATTTCGCTGTTAAGCAATATGGATACCAAACGTGCCAAAAGAGGGTGATCGACCATGATCGAAACCTTTCTGAACGGGCTGCAAGGCCCAACCCGCACTCTGTTCTGGCTGCATGAGCAGGTGGATGAACCCGCCCAGGCGGTGGATTCGACCCGGTTTCTGGCCCGGATGACGCAATGGGCCACGCTTCTGGCCCAACGACCGGAACAGGTGGTGGCCATTCTGGGGCGCATGACCCTGTCGATGACAGCCGCCTGGTTTGGCGCCATTCTGGCCGGACGATTGCCCGTTTTCCTGTCTCACCCCAGCCGCAAGATCACGCCGGAAGAGTATGCCCGCAAACTGGCCAACTACCACGAACGGTTCGGGGCTTGCGTGGTGGTGGGGGAGGCGGTGGATCGCCCGGTGGTGCCTGGCTTGCTGACTCCGGAGGAGCTGCCCGCCACACCCGATCCTTGGCCCGTACCCGCCATCGCTCCCCAGGCGCCGCTTTTTTTGCAATGCAGTTCGGGCACCACGGGTCTGCAAAAGGCGGTGGCGATCACTGCGGCCATGCTGACCGCCCAGGTGACCGCCTACGCCAGGGCGTTGCAGCTCGATCCAACCCGTGACCGGCTGGCAAGCTGGCTGCCGCTCTATCACGACATGGGACTGGCCGGTGTTTTCCTGCCCGCCCTGCTGACCGGCACGCCGCTCCACCTGCTGGAAACCTTTGCCTGGGCCGCCAATCCGACCTGGCTGTTGCGGGTGATCGAAACACATCGGGTCACGCTCTGCTGGCAACCCAATTTTGCCTTTTCCTGGCTGGCGCAGGGAGCAGGACGGTTTGATCTGCGTGCCATGCGCGCCTTTGTCAACTGTTCCGAGCCGGTGTCATCCGGCGCTTTTGAACGCTTCGGTGCCGCCTTCGGGGTGGAGGCGGAACAGCTTGCGGTCTGTTATGCCCTGGCGGAAAATGTCTTCGCCGCCACCCAGACCCGTCCGGGCGAGGCGCCGCGACGGCTGATCCTGGATCGGGCTGCGCTGGGTCGGCGTCAGGTGGTGGCGAGTCGGACCCTTCAGGCTGGAACCACGGAGGTCCATGGCTGCGGCCAGCCGATCGAAGGGGTGGCGGTGCGGATCGTCTGTCGCAACGCCGAAGAGGAGATTGGCGAGATTCAACTTGCCGGACCATGCGTTGTGGCCGGGTATTATGGTCAGCCTCCTGTGCAAGAGGATGGCTGGCTGCCCACCGGGGATCTCGGTTTTTTGCATCAGGGAGAACTCTACGTCACGGGCCGGATCAAGGATCTGATCATCCACAATGGCAAGAATCTCCATCCGGCGGATCTGGAAGAGGCGGTGGGCGGTTCGGTCGAGGTGCAGCCGGGCCGGGTGGCGGCCATGGGACGCATGGATCAGGGGATGGATTCAGAGCAGGTGGTGGTGCTGTTCGAACCGCGTCGCGCGCTGACCCCGCCCGAACAACGCACCCTGCGGGCCGGGTTGCAGCGTGAGCTGGATGCCTTGTTCGATATCCGCTCCGAGGTGGATTGCGTGCCCCGCAACTGGTTGAAAAAGACCTCCAGCGGCAAGATGGCGCGGGCGGAAAATCTGCGCCGCTATGAAAGCGCGCGCAACACCACGCTGCATCTGATCGGCGACAGCCATGTGCGGTTGTTCTGGAGCGGTCCCACCAGCCATCACAACCGCTATCGACGTATCCAGTCCCACTGGCTGGGGTTGCTGTGGTCGGAGAACTGGCCACAGACCCGACCTTTTTTTGTCGGTCTGCTCTCCCGGTCCGCTCCGACCGATGTCTGGATCATTGCCTGCGGGGAACCGGAGTGTCGCTCGATCTTTCCGACCGATCCGGATCCCGAGGCGCGGATTGCCCGTTCCGTGGCGGATTATCGGGCCTTTTTCACCTTTTTGCGTCAGCTCTGGCCGGGGCGTCTTGCCTACATGACCGGGATTCCCACCCATCCGCGCAACATCGACAATGGGGATGCCCAATGGCCGATCCGGGGCACGCCCGAGGCCCGTTATCGCTGGCAGCAGCGTTTCTATCAGGCGATGCAGACGCTTTGTACCGAACTGGCGATCCATTGCATCGATGTCTGCACGCCGCTGCTGGAAGCGGATGGTTTTCTGGATCCGGCGCGTCTGTGCGACAAGGCCCATCTGGCCGAAGCGCACGAAGGGGTGGTGATTCAGGCGCTTCAGGCCCGGTTGGGCTATGTGAATCTCGCGCTCAACGATCCGGCTCCGGAAGAGCGGCTTTGGGATGGCACCCGTGAGCACTATCTGGAATTGATGCGGCTCAAGGTGCGTGAGATCCAGCCGTTGATCGAGGCGGACGAGTGGGACCGGCTGGTTTCGGGGGGCGTGCTCGACTCGTTGAGCATCGTGGGACTGATCGCCATGCTCGACCGGACGTTTCATTTTCAGCTCGATCCGGCACGCCTGCGGCGCGAGGACTTCGAATCCCTGGAGCGGATCTGGGAGCGGTTCGGGCCGTAAGCGGAAGGCATTTTTTGGGTCGATTTTTTGCGATGAAGGAGTAAACTTGCCTGGAGATCGGTTTTCACCTGAGGACATGGGAAACATGCCTGTTTTATTGGATCGTGGATCGATTGCGCCTGAAACCATTCGGGAGATCGTGCAGACCATTGTCGCGCATTGCAATCCGGTGCGGATCATTTTATTCGGATCCTATGCTGCGGGCACCCCTGCGCCAGACAGCGATCTGGATTTGTTGGTGGTGATGCCTTCATCCCTGCCACGTTACAAGCGTGCGGTGCCGATTCGTATGCTGTTCCGGCCTGCGCCCTGTCCAATGGATATTCTGGTTTATACACCTGAAGAGTTTGAGTATTGGCGTGGAACTGTCAATCATATTGTGACCCATGCGCTGCAATCGGGGAAGGTACTGCATGAGCAAGCGTAATTGGGAATTTTGTGGAGAATGGATCAAGAAGGCGGATCATGATCTGATTACGGCACGAGCAGTTTTATCTTTGCCGCACGGGCCAACCGATACACCTTGTTTTCATGCCCAGCAGGCGGTAGAAAAAGCACTGAAGGGGGTATTGACCTTTCATGGGGTTCCATTTGGTCGCACCCATGATTTGTTGGTGTTGTTTGATCAGGTGGTGGAATGGATTCCGGAGATCATTCCTTTTGAAGCGGCTTGTGGATCCATGGGGGATTATGCCGTGGAAGCACGTTATCCAGGAGAGAGCGTGGAACCCGACCGGAGCGATGCCATGGAAGCCTTGCATGTTGCCGAACAGGTGGTGGCCATGGTTCGTGTTCATTGCGGGTTGGTGTGATTCACACCGTTTGGCGTTCCAAAGCGCGTCGGGTTGCCGCGACGTGCAGCTCGATCCGCTGGATGAATTGCCCAAGATCATGATCCCCGATGCCGATGCGCAGCCATTCGGTCTGTGACGGGCGGAAGTTGACCCCTCCTCCGGCGAAAATGCCATGCAGTTCGGGATGCGCCTGCATCCAGTCATGCACCTCTTTCTTGACATGCCGGGCCAGTCCGTTGGGATAACTGACCCACGGCATCAGTTCGATCCCCAGTTGCTGGAATACCGTGTGATTGTGTGCCAGGGTGTGGTGGATCTGTGCGGCGTTCAGGGCCGACAGGGTTTCGTGTTCCAGGGTGTGGTTGCCGATTTCCCAACCGTGCTGCTGCAATTGGCGCAATTCGTCCGCGTTCATGTGGACGCGCAATGGTGCGGCGGGCAGACAGGTCGCATAGCATTGTTCCACGACGCTTTGAATGACGGGATGATAAAAATCCTTGGTTTGCGTAAACAGTGTATTCTGTTCGTGGCTCCAGGGAATTTCCGGGAGTGCCTGACGCAGATGATCGGCCAGGGTGGTTGCAAAGCCCTGGTCGAGCAGCACGCTGACCAGAACGCGATAGTAGTTGCGTCCCTGGGTGAAGGCGCCGCAGGCGAACAGGGTGGGTTGGATGCCGTGGCGGATCAGGGCGGGTGCCACATCGGTGAGGATGTTGGTATAGGCGTCGTCAAAGGTGATGACGAAGTAGGGGCGTTCCAGCGTGCCTTGCCGGAACAGTTCCGGCACTGCCGAGAGGCGGATGGGGGTCATGTGGTGGCGCAGATAATCCAGGTGGGCCAGAAAATGGTCCCGATGGGTGGCGGCCTTGCGGTAGAGGCGTGCCCACGCCTGGGAGTGGTCGTGATGGAACGAGTGGTACAGGAAAATATAGACGCCGGGGGGATGGTTTTTCTGCCCGGTTTTCAGGGGTGGTTTTGTGGTCAGGGCGGCTTCGATGTGTTGTTGCATGGCTGGCCAGGGGAGCGGCGCGATCCGGTGGCGCAACTGTGCCAGGGTCTGTTTGCAATGTTGGATGGAGTGTACCAGCAATGTTTTCATTCAGACCTCGTTTGTTTGGTCCGGGGCCGGATCCACGCACCAGTTGCCCAGCACCAGATGGTCCAATCCCATGGCGCGAAAGGCCTCCAGGGCCTGGGCCGGCGTGTTGACCAGGGGGGCGCCATGGGGGTTGAAGCTGGTGTTGAGCACCACGCCAAAGCCGGTCAATTGTTGCATCGCTTGCAGCAGCGCGGCAAAGGGGGTGGAGGCGTCATCGGCGACCATTTGCGGTCGGCAACTGCCGCCACGCCCCATCACTCCGGCCAGAGCGGTCTGGAATTCCGGGCGCAGATGGTAGAGGCTGGTCATGAAACGATTCGGCGCGCCGTGGTGATCGGCCAGCAAGCGTGCGGCTTCGCTGTCGAGCATCGAGGGGCAGAAGGGTTGATACCAGGCTCTTTTTTTCAGCCGGAGATTGAGCGCATCCCGCAGATCGTTCCGGTCGGGTCGGGCCAGGACGCTGCGTCCTCCGAGCGCGCGCGGACCGTATTCCATTCGGCCCTGAAACCAGCCGATGATCTTGCCCTGGGTGAGCAGGCGGGCGCTCTCCAGGGCCGGATTTTCCAGACGACGAAAGGGGAGACCGGAATCGCGCACGGCCTGTTCCAGCTCTGCGGGGGTGGATTCCGGTCCAAGATGGAGATCGGTCAACAGAGGGGTTTGGGGGGGAGCGGCCAGGCAGGCGGCGCCCACGGCCAATCCGCCATCGCCCATGTGGGGAAAGATGAAGCAATCGCTCACTTCCGGCAGCATGCGGATTTGGCCATTCAGGCGCACGTTGGCAAAGAGTCCTCCGGCCAGGGCCAGACGGTGGATGCCGGTGCTGCGGATGGCATTGCGGATCAGGGTGAGCACCCAGTGTTCCAGCGCGCGTTGCGCCATGGCGGCAAAGCTCTCCTGGGGATGGTGCCAGAAGATCTTTTTCAGTTGTCTGGCCAGTCCTCCGGCGTGGCAGCGGGCGCGCAGGGTGAGGTGGTCCACCTGGATCAGATCGAGCAGCGGGTTGTCCGCATCCGGAATCGGCACCGCGTAATCGGCCAGGGCCATCACCTTGCCTTCGTCTTCGAGTTCCCGCAGGTGGAGCAGGGTGGTGACCTGTTCAAAGAAAATGGCTGCCGAGTCGCGGGCGGCAATCGAGGCCAGGGGCATCAGCCTGCCGGACTGGAAGTGGTACAGGCTGCCGGCGCGGCCATCGCCCACCCCGTCCAGGGTGAGGATCAGGGTGTTGTCCTGGCCCAGGCCATGGGCAGCGGTGGCCGCATGGCACAGGTGGTGATCCAGCAGGGTGAGGGGGCAGTGATCCAGGCCGAGGCTGGCGAGTTGCGTGTGCAGGGCGCGGGTCGAGAGCCAGCGGGTGAGGCGGTTGCCGGGCCATTCGGTGAGGTGGTATTTGGCCAGACGGGTCAGGGGGTCGAGGGGGGAGGGGGAGGCCAGGCGGCGGCGCAGGCGGTAGTAGCGTTCCTGGCTGGCTGGCCAGAGGCGGCTCAAGGTCTTGGCCGGATCCGTGGTGCAGCCGGCGACGCAATGGATCTCTTCGGGGGAGAGGCGGGCCTGGGTCAGGCAGGCGCGGATGGCGTGATGGGGAAAGCCCACCTCCAGTTTGCGGCGGGTGAAGCGTTCCTCGTTGGCTGCGCAGACCAGTTGACCGTCGATCATCAGGGCTGCGCCCGCGTCGTGTCCATCCCAGATGCCAAGAATGTTTTTCATGATGGCGCTCTTGATCTTGCTCCATTATTGAGAAAAAAGAGAGGGTCTGGGGGATTATTCCTCCAGGGTTTTGACTTTAAACATAAAAAATTTTAAAAATAGTTTGCTTTTGAAGTCAAAACCCTGGGGGAGGAATCCCCCAGACCCTCTCTTTTCTTTCAAAAGGTTTCACGGGAAACAGGTCTCCCGGATCAGCACATAGCCATAGCGGATCCACACCCGACTGAGCCGGATTTTGGATTCCCCGAAAATGCGGGCATGCTCATGGCTGGCCACCTCGGCGAGGCGATAGTTTTTCTTCAGGGTTTTCATCACCATCTCCTGTTCGATGGTGGTGATTTTCTCTTGCAGACCCAATTCCTTGAGGACCGCGACCCGCAACGCGCGAAAGCCGTTTTGACTGTCGCTGATCGTCACCCCGAACCGCCAGTTGATGCAGGCGGTGATGAAGGCGCTGCCCGCCAGCCGGAAGAACTCCTGAAACGATCCGTGCAACTCGCTCGATCCTCCCAAAAGCCGGGAGGCTTGCACATGATCGGCACGTCCTTCCAGCAAGGGTTTCAGCAGTCTGGGAATGTCTGCGACCTCATGGGAGCCGTCGGCATCGATGAAGACCACCAGATCGGTTGTCAGGAGCGGAATGATCGCCCGAATGGCGCTCCCTTTTCCGGCTTGCGGAATGGTGATCACCCGCGCTCCGGCCTTGGCCGCCAGCTCCGGCGTGCCATCTTTGGAGAGGGAGTCGGCCACCATAACATTAGATGTCAATTTTAGACAACATTGAACCATCTCGGCAATGGTTTCGGCCTCGTCCCGGGTCGGGATGACGATGGTGCAGGAGAGGGGGGGATTCATGATGGCATCCGGTTGCGCGCCAGGGGGAGCAGATTGCCCAGGATCGTCGGATAGGCATCGCATGGGGTCCAACAGCCTGGACATTGTTTGTGATGGATTGCGTGGGTGGTGGCACGGCTCGGTCCGCTGTCGAGCAGTTGGTTCAGATCCAGCGCGTGTTCCCGCAGTTTGCCCACGGGATGGTCCCAGATGCTGCATGGATAGACCACGCCATCCGGGGTCAGGAACAGCGAGGTTTCGAGGGCGCGGCAGGGCATGGGATGGCGTTGTCCACCCACATAGGTCAGGGCTGTGCGCAGATAGCGGGTCTCCAGCCAGGCGACCGGATCGAACCGGCGTTGCTGTTTGTGCGCGCCAAAGGTGGTGAGTTCCTGCAACCATGCCGTTTGATTGTTGGTGGATGGCAGGGGTTGCTCCAGGTTGTCGTAGTAGTGGGCCGAGTGGTGGGCGAGGTTCAAATGCCACTGTTCCGGGCCAAGGTGGGGCAGTTGCGTTTGCGCGGCCTGCATGGTGGCGGTCAGGGTGCCGACGTTGCGATCCGAGAGGGTGAAACCCGCGAACAGTTGCAGCCGGGGATCGGGATGGCGATCGAAATGACGCAAGACCTCCAGGGCATGGCGCCAGTTGCCGGGCACGCCCCGCAGGGTGTCGTGTTGCTCCGGCGGACCATCCAGGCTGACGGTGATGGTCAGGCGCGGCGGATTCAGGGCCAGGATCTGGCGAATGCGCTGGATCGACAACTCCGGTGCGACCGCGTTGGTCGGCAGATGCAGATGGTACAGCCGTGGCACCCGCCGCAACACGATGGCCACCAGTTCCAGGAGATCCGGGCGCAGGAAGGGTTCGCCCCCGGTGAGATCGATCCAGGCGAAGTGGGGATATTTTGTGAAGAGCGTATCCACCTCGGAGAGGGAGAGCGGTTCCGGCGGCTCGGATTTTTGCCAGATGTTGCAGGCCAGGCAGTGGGCATTGCAGCGGTTGGTCACCACGAAGGTGAGCTTGAAGGGTTTGCGGGATCGATCCAGATTGGCGCGCAGAATGGCGCGTGCGAGATGGATGGATCGCAAGGGATTCAAGGGAGGTTCCTGGAAGGGAATGGAGCGGGTGAGGAGAATCGAACTCCCGCCTTAAGCTTGGGAAGCTTAGGCCCTACCATTAGACGACACCCGCATGGTTCACACACTTGCACAAGTGGGGACTATGGATTGAATGTTAGGTGATTTTCCGGAACGGGTCAACAGGGAATTTCGGGAATGCGTGGTGGTGCTCCATGCGCGCGAGAAAAAGGCGCGGTCTGCGGGCAACAGGGCTTTTCATCCGGGTTGGATCCGGGTAGATTGGCAGGATGGGGGGTGCCTCCCCCCCCACCCTCGAATCGTGGCCTTCCCTTGCGAGAGTTTTTACGGTAAAGAAAGAGGCCATGGACACTCAACCTTCCCCCATCCGCATCCACTGGCTCGACCGGATCTCCTGGCCCATGCTGCTGCTGTTGGCCGCATGGCTGGCCGTGGCGCCGGTGGTTCCCGAACCTCACCTGATCGAAAAATGGCGCATGCTGTTTGAGGGAACGCTCAGTCGCCCTCTCGACATTTTCGATCTCTGCCTGCACTCGGCCCCGCTGGTGGTGGTGGCGTTCAAGGCGCGCCGCTGGATGCAGACACGCAAAACGGCATGAACGCGGCATGAACATCGTGCTGATCGGCCCGCGCGGCGTGGGCAAATCGAGCGTTGGCCGCGCGCTGGGCCGTTTGTCCAAATGGCCGCTGCTCTCCACGGACCTTTTGATCCGCTACGAAAACCAGGGACGCGCCATTCCGGAAATTCTTCAGGCCGCCGCGGGCGACTGGCGCATTTTCCGGGAGTTGGAGTGGGCCGTGGTCGAAAAGATCGCCCGACTCGATCAGATCATCATCGACACCGGTGGCGGGGTGGTGGTCGATCTGGATGACGACGGGCAGGAAATATACAGTACCCGCAAAATGACCGCGCTCAAACAGCACGGCTTCGTGGTGCATCTCACCGGCGATCCGGCCCGACTGGCGGCCTGGACCAGTCGGGATCCCGGTCGTCCGGCCTTGAGCGCGCGCGTCTCCGAAGAGGCGATCATGCGTCGCCGCGCTGCTTTCTACCATCAGGCCGCAGACCTGACCCTCGATACCGCCACCACCCGCTGTGCCGAACTGGCCGCGATCATTCTGCGTCATTGCCCGGCGGCAGGATGACTCCATCTTCTGCCTTGCAGGCGATCCGGAGGCGGCCTGGCTGAATTTTACCGGCTGGATTTTTAAGGATTGGTCAAGGCGCGAACTCTATGCTATCTTGCCTTCCGGATGATGCGTGGCCGGTTGACCGGCGTGAATTTGGCTGATGGAGCAGCAAAGGAGGACAACGTGTTCCGATCTTTTGTCTGGGGCGCCATCCTGGGAATGGCGTGGACGGGCGGTGCGTGGGCTGCGGGAGGCGGGGGTGACCCCAACCTGCTTTGCGAACGCTATGCGCAAGAAGACGGCGTGCCGCCCCACAAAATGGCGGAATTTCTCAACCAGTGCATGCGGGATCAACTGCTGGATCGGGTCTACGAAGAGGAAGCGGCGGATCGCTCCTCCGACAACGAACCCCTGGAAGAGAATCTTGCGCCGGGTCCGCCACCTCCGGCCCCGGCCAAAGCGGACTCTCCGGCCAAATCCGCGGCCAAGGCTCCGGCGAAGCATCCATGATCAGAACCTGGGTATTGTTTTGGTGTCGTGACATCTTGTCGATAAGGAAGGGTTGAACATGAGCGAGAAATTCATTCTGTCCGCGTTGCTGGCCGGTGGTGTGCTGCTCGGTGGCTCGGTGGTCGGCGCGGCTGAGGCGGTTCCCTCCGATGAGGAACTGGTCACGCAATGCAAACAGTTCGCGGTCGAGGATCAGGTTCCGGCCAAGGAGGTGGATGCCTATGTGACCCAGTGCGTCCTCGACCTCAAGGAGCAGTATCTGCCGGTCGGCGGTGGGGACAATCCGATTTTCGCCCCGCCCATCGAAGGATTGAAGGATATTTCCAAGGATGGCATGCAGCCGACGCCGGAGAATGCCAAGCCTCCGGCGCGCTGAACGGAATCCTGGGACCAGCGGGAGCAATGGCGGGACCAGGCGGGAGCGATATGCGGCGGGCCGGATTCATCCGGCCCGCCTGACCACCTCCAGCTGCGAGGTCGCCCGCTCGGGGGTGATCTCGTGGGTGACGCGGATCACCACCCCCCGGTAACCGGCTCCGAACCAGCCATCGTGCACTTCGACCAGTGCTCCGGGCCGGATCTCCGGTCTGTGGACCAGAGTCAGCCGCACGTTCTGCAAATTTTCTCCATCATCCAGTTCTGCCAGAGCGCGTGCGCGCAGGGCCACGGGATCGGCCAGCAGGGGCGAGGCCACGGCCTGATCGTGCCAGGGGGCGTCCGGACTGCGGTCGGACGATGCGCGGCTTAAAACCAGACGCAATCCCTGGGGTCGGGTCACTTCGGCCTGGGCCGTCAGCAGGGCGTGCGCCACGCCGGTCGGGGGTTGGAAGGCATGGACCCCCTGGGTGGACAACGCCACCCGGATCCTGGCCAGCGCCACGCCGGTTTGCGCCGTGGTGACCGTGCGGCCATCCGCTGCCAGTTTCATCTCCCCCAGATCCCTTCCCAGCCAGGTGACGGTCACGATCTTGCGCGCCGGACGGGAGAGCAGCGCCTGACAGGTGCCGGGAAACGCCAGTTCCTCTTCATGAAAACGGGTCGCCGTTTCATCCGCCAGCCAGTTTCCACCGGAGGCGTCGCGGCTGCGCAGCGTCACCCCGGGTGAGGCCAGGGTCAACAGCCGCAGACTCTGCCCCTCTGCCAGCGTCGCAGCGCCGGCGGTGGCCGGATCGCGTTCCAGCCACAGGCCGGGAGGTTGCAATTCCGGGAGCGACTCGCTCACCGTGATCCGGTTGACCCCGGTGGAGCTGCTGCCCTCGGCGCGGCTGGCCAGCAGATCGGTGGCATCGGTCAGCCAATGATCCGGTTCTCCCTGTTCCCATTCGGGCACCGGGCGCGGGTGGCGTGGCGCGAGGATCACCCGTCCCGCCGGATCGGAGCGCACCACGCCGCCCACGGCCTGGGCCAGCCGTCGTGCCACGGCCATGGGCACCTCTTCCTGCACGCTCAATCGACCAGCCGGCACGCGCCATGCGGGCAGCATCCACGTCACGGACTCCTGCAACGCCTCTTCGACCGCATCTCTGGCCCAGACCGGTTGCGTCCAGTCGCGGGTGATCCGGCGGGCCAGGGGGGATTCATGGCGGATCGGCAGCCCCATGGCGATCACCACCCGTTGGGGCGGGCCGGATTGGGCGCGGAGGTGTTCCTTGGCGGTCACGATCATTTTCAAAGGGAGTGTGTCCCAGGTCAGCTCCAGGGGCTGGTTCAGGCTGATGGCCACAAAGCGGGCATCGTCGGCCAGCACCAGCCGCGCCACCCAGGCGACCGAGGCCGGCGACCAGGAGAGGGTGGCGGCCAGCAGGGGCAGCGGGCGCCGGTCCCAGGCCACCTGGGGCAGCAGGCGGATCGCGCTCGTCTCCTGTGGGGCGAGATTCCAACAGGCGTGCAACCGGGTGTGGAGAGGATTGCGTTCCAGCAGCGCCCAGGATCGGGCATGTCCTCTGGGCGGAACGGTCGTGGTGTCGTTGCCGGGCTGGGCATGGCGTTGGGTGACGGGGTGGCGCACGGACCAGGCCATGAGCCGGGCGACAGCAATGGTATCGTGCAGGGGTTGGCGGCAGTGCGCTTCCAGGATCGCCTGCCAGAAGCGGGTGACGGCCAGGGTCATGCGCAGGGCGTGGATGGCCTGGAATTGGGCCTCCAGGCAGAGGGCATAGGAATGGTGTTGCTGGGTGGTCACCTCGGCGGGCATGGGGGGTCACTCCGGTTGGGGTTGGAAGTGGAGTGCGTCGTAGCGGACGAAGGGGCTTTGTTCCAGGGTGGCGGCTTGATTGTCGTAATGGATCGGCCAGTGCCCGGTCGAGTAGGGCAGATGATCGCTGTTCCATTCCAGCCGGTGGGTGCGGCTGTAGCTGGAACCGGAGGGCAGATTGGGGGGCTGGAGGCCGTCGGGTTCGATGGTGTCGTTGAAGGCGGTGAGATACGAGGGGGCGAAGGGAATGGTCGCCGTATAATCGAAGCTGGTGGTGACCGCGACGCGGAGCGCAGACCACAAAGTCGAGCAGGCGCCCACGCCCAGGATCAGGATCAGATCGTTGTAGAAGCTTTTGACCCGTTCGCCGTAGGAGGCGGGCAGATGGTTCGGGGGGGTGAGGCCGACGATGGTCTGGGGCGGCAGGAAGAGTTCGATCCCGCTGCACGGTACGTTGAAATTCAGGTCATAGCTCCAGCCGGTCATGGTCGGGTTGGGCGACCAGGTGACGGCCAGGATCGGGAAGCGGAAGCGGGCCATGGCAATGGCGTTGCCGATGCTGTACTGGGTGCGGAAGGGCACGCTGGAACGGAGCTGCGTGGTGAGGGTGGTGGTGATCTGGTCCGGATGGGTGGTCTCGGTGCTCTCCTCCCAGAAGGGGATGCGGATGTCATGGTTGCCGGGGAGCAGGAGAAAGGGGACCGGGGCGTTGTCGTACTGGCGCGGATAGAGTGTCTCCAGGGTGCGTTCGCCGTTGGTGATCAGGTAGACCGCAATCTCGTGGATCTGGCGTTGCAGATATTCTTCGAGAACGCTTTTGTTGAAGGCGATGACGTAATGGGGAGCGGCGTAGGTGAAACGACGGATCAGGCCGGGAGCGGCCTCCTGGTGGTTGAGCTGCGGACGGGCGATGGTGCTGCCCTGGAACAGGAAATCCCAGGAGTCGGAGAACAGCACGATATCGACGTTTTCCGGGGCTTCCGGGGTGTAGTGCAGGCCGTCGTCGCGGAAAACGTGCAAGGCGAAGTCGTGGTTGGGCGTGCTTGCGGAAAATCCGGTGATCCGGTCGAACGGGCCGGGATCGATGAAGGGGAGTGCGGCGGTGGGCATCAGGATCGCTCCCGGCGGTAGGGGGTTCAAGCGTCGGACGAAAAGCGGAGTTTCAACTCCGGGCAGCAGCCAGCAGGCGGGTTGTTGTCGCAGATCCCGCCATCGGCGCGTCTGAGTTTCATCACCAGTTCCACGGGGCGGGCCACGTCGAGGTAGAGGTCGGGGTTGTCCGGGGCGAAGATCCGTTGGGTGCGGACCGTGCGGGAGACTTCGACATAGTGGTATTTGGGGGCCTGTTCGGCGGCCACGCAGTTGCGGATGGCGATCATCTCCTGGGCGGTCAGGACCGAATTGTGGGGTTGGATGCGCTCCTTGCAGCGTTCCCAGCAGGGGTTGCCCGAGCCGCCGGTATAGAGATAGCCGCCGTTGCTCGGGGTGAAGGGGTCGGTGCCCGTGGAGCGGTAGCCGGTGCGGGTTCCGGCCTGGACCGGCCAGAAATCCCGGTTGAAGGTGAGTTGATCCGCCACGTCGGGTCCGATGGCGATGATGCGGACCGGCGGGATCGCGGCATCGTGGATGTTGCCGGCCAGCCAGGCGAGTTGCATTTCACGGAACCATTCGGCGGGCAGTTGGGAAGCTCCGGTATCGTAGGCGATTTCATACAGGGTGAAGGCCGGGTGGTATTCCACCACCAAAGCGCCGGTCACGGGCTGGTCATGAAAGAAGCTGCCCGAGGCGGAATCGAACTGCGGCGCCGGGCACTCCCGGCCCTGGGTGTCGTAGAAGCGGGTCTGGTCGAGGACGCGGGCCGTGGGCTGGTCATGGAAATAGCGTAATTTCCTGACCTGGGCTTGCACCCAGACCAGGGTTTCGATCAGGGGTTCCTGGCGTCGTCCCAGGGTGGTGTGGCGGCCTCCCTGGACCGTGAGCCGGGTCTGATCGGCGATGGCGGTCGGGCAGTAGAGCCGGACCCGTTTGCGACCGGGTTGTTCCATGACCAGGGCCTGATCGAGCCAGTCGGCATACTCTTCGTTGGCGTGGGAGCGGGTCCAGGCCGGGACGATCACGGGTTGCACCTGGACCGGGGCGGATTCGCGTTCTCCGACCAGGCGCAATTCAAAGGGGGTGCGGCTGGCGTGTCCCGGAGGGGTGAAATCCAGTTGGAGTGCGGCTTGCAAGGTGGTGGTCGGCAAGGTGGTGGTCATGCGCTCTCTCCGCTGATGGCCACCACCACCTTGTTGCCCGAGCGGCTGTTGGCTCCGGCAGGCACGGTCCGTTTTTCCCAGAGGGCGACCGCAGCCGGGTGGGTGGTCCAGGTGATGGTCTGGCCCGCTGCCCAGGTGCCGCCCCAGGGCGGAGCGCCGCCGGCCAGGGTGAAATAGGGTTGGTCGAAATCCGGGTTGACCGGGGCGAAGGTGTTGTAGATCGAACCCGTTCCCACGCTGCCCACGCTGTGGCCTGCGCAGGTGAACTGGGTGGCGCTGGTGAAGGTGAGGGTCCAGTTCTGTTCGATGGTGCCGATATTGTCGCCCAGCACCGGGTATTGGGATTCGTCGTAGGTGCCGGCAAGGCTCGATTCGTGCCAGTCGCTGATCGTGGCGGCGATGTCGGCGGTTTCCAGGACGGATGCGACCCTGGTTTCCAGGGCGGCGTAGTCGAAGCCGACGGTGACGCCCTCTTCCAGGGTCAGGGTGGCGAGTGTGCCGTTCCAGGAGACGGCATTGCTGGCGGCCAGGCGCAGGAATTCGGTATGGCCGTCGATGGCGTTGACGCTGGTTTTGTCCGAGATGCGGATCAGGTCGCCATCCTGGAAAATGGCGTGGCCGCTTCCTTCATTGCCCGGTTCCACGTTCACATCGAACGTCGCGTCGCCGCTCGCCAGGGAGGAGTCCAGGGTGCCGGCGCCGTAGAAGCGGGTATAATCCAAGGCGTCGATCTGGGTATCGGTCTGGGTTCCGGCCATCAGCACCACGCTGTCGTCTCCGGGGGTTTGGGTTTCGATGAAGATCCGGGGGGCGATCAGGGCGAGGTCATCGTCATTGGCGATCTTGATGAAGGTCTTGCGGTATTTGGTGGAGCCGGTTTCCCGTTCGGACTGGGAGACATCGGGCCAGACATTGTTTTTGACCCCATCCGGGATTGCGCGGGCCGACAGAGGACCGCCATTGCCGGGGCCGTCGTGGACGGTTTGGGGAAGATACCACTGGATTTCACTGCTTTGAATGGCCATGGTTCAGGACTCCTTTTGAAAGAAAATTATTGAAAGAAAAGAGGGGGTCTGGGGGATTCATCCCCCAGGGTTTTGACT
>JADFWP010000005.1:70877-93875 GCA_015234115.1 Magnetococcales bacterium | reverse complement strand
AGTCAAAACCCTGGGGGATGAATCCCCCAGACCCCCTCTTTTTTTTCAATAGTGGTCCTTGCCAAAGTGGGGCGGTTTCAACTTGCCACAATCTGAATCTGATTCACCGAAAGCGTTGACACCCCGCTCAAGGTGGCCATCGTCACGCCAGCCGCAGAGCCGTTGCCATCGGAGTCGTATTTGAGTACGCCGGTGCTGGTGTTGAAAACAAACCGCTGGCTGCTATTGGATGCTCTGCCGGTACTATTAAGGCCGAGACGAGAGGTGCCCAGTTTGCCAACCGCCAGATTGCCGAAATTCTGGCTCACGAAAACCAGTTGATCCCCCTGGGAGACGCTGAAATCGCTGATGGTATCGCCTCCCTCCGAGGATTGGGTGAATTTGAACTGATCCATGCCCGCACCTCCAGTGATCGTATCCAGGCCGCTCCCTCCACTCAATTTGTCATTGCCGTCACCCCCATTGAGGGTATCTTCCCCGGCTGCACCATACAGGGAATCGTCTCCGGCCAAGCCTCTCAGGGTGTTGGCGCTCCCATTGCCGCGCAGGGTGTTGTTCTGGCCATTGCCAGTGCCGTTGATGGCGTTGGAACCGGTGAGGGTGAGGTTTTCGGCGTTGGTGGCCAGGGTCCAGGTGATCGAGCTTTGTACCAGATCGGTGCCGGAGTTGGCAGATTCGGTGACGACATCGCCGGAGTTGTTCACGACAAAAGTATCGTTTCCGTTGCCGCCAATCATGCGATCTGCCCCGGCACCACCATTCAGAAGATTGACCCCGGCCCCGCCATTCAGGGTGTCATCCCCGGCATTGCCATTCAGGGTGTCGTTCCCATCCCCACCGGTCAGCGTGTTGTCGCTGCTGTTGCCGGAGAGCAGATTATTGCCAGCATTCCCGGTGCCATTGATGGCACTTGAGCCGGTCAAGGTCAGGTTTTCAAGGTTATTGCCCAGAGTCCAGGTGATGGAACTCTGTACCAGATCAATGCCAGAATCGGCCTCTTCCGAAATGGTATCACCTGAATTATCAATTACATAGATATCATCATCCGTGCCCCCCAACAGGCGATCCGCACCAGTGCCACCATTCAGGGTGTCGTTGCCAGATCCGCCATAAAGGATGTCGTTGCCCGCACCGCCCAACAGGCGATCCGCCCCGGACTCCCCTTGCAGGGTGTTGGCTGCGCTGTTGCCGGTGATGAGGTTATCCATGGAGTTGCCGATACCGTTGATGGCAGCAGTACCGGTGAGGGTCAGATTCTGCTCACCGCTCCCCAGGGTTTTGGAGGTCGCACTTTGCACCGTGTTGCCGCTACCAGTGGATCCGGTCGAGTTGTCATCGGGCGTGGAGGTTGAATCGTCATCAACGATGGCTGTCGTGACGGTTGTCGTGGTGCCAAGCGTGGCTCCGGAGGGAGAGAGAAGGGAGACAGTAAACGATTCCCGGTTTTCCGCCATGGTATCCCCCAGGACCGGCACGGTGAAAGTCGCGCTGGTGCGGCCTGCGGCAATGGTCAGAAGATTGCCGGTGCTGCTGAAATCGATCCCCCCTGTGGCGGTTCCTTCGACCGTTGAGTAAATCACCGTCACCGCTGAAGAGACGGCAGACGAAAGAGCCACGGTATAGGTGGCATTGCTGCTGCCACTGTTGCCTTCATTGATGGTTGCCGGGCCGGAAAGTGTCAGGGTCGGCGTCACGGCGGTGACATCATCGTTGCTGATCGTGGTGGTCACGGAACTGGTGGTGCCGAGCGAGGCGCCAATGGCGTTGGTGAGCGCAACGGTGAAGGTTTCGTTGGACTCATTCGCGGTGTCGCCCAGAATCGGCACGGTAAAGGTCGCGCTGGTGCTGCCTGCGGCAATGGTGACAAGATTGCTGATACTGCCGAAATCGACTCCCGCCGTCGCCGTACCGCTAGCTGTCGAGTACATCACCATGACCGCCGCAGAGGAAGCCGCAGAAAGGGTGATTGTATAGGTGGCATTGCTGCTGCCGCTGTTTCCTTCGCTGATCGTGGCCGGGCCGGAAAGTGTGACCCTCGGCGTGCTGCCGGTGGATGTGCTGTCATCGTTGGTGATGGTGGTCGTGACCGAACTCGTCGTACCCAGCGTGGCACCATTGGGATTGGAAAGCGCAACCGTGAAGGTTTCGTTCTCCTCGCTGGTGGCATCCCCCATGATCGGCACGGTAAAGGTCGCGCTGGTGCTGCCTGCGGCAATGACGAGGATGTTGCCAATACTGCCGAAATCGACTCCCGCCGTGGCGGTTACGCCGGTGGTGGCATAGTTCACCATCACCGCCGAAGTGGCGGCAGAGGACAGAGACACGGTATAGGTGGCATTGCTGTTGCCGCTGTTGCCTTCGGTGATGGAAGCGGGACCGGAAAGAGTAACTGTCACGGGGATGGCAACTGGCGGATTGAAAGTGCTATCCAGAGTGCCATTGGTATTGTAGCGGGCTACAGCAAAATCGTAATTATTCTCACTCGATAAATTTGCTCCAGTCACCAGGATCTTTCCATCAGCTTGTAACGCTATTGCACCGAACACTGATTCTGCTCCAAAGGTTGCAGTCAGTTTACCATCTCTATCAAAAGTAGTGTCAAAGCTTCCGTTAGTATTATTATAGCGGGCTAGAACAAAATTATTAGCATCCATCCCTCCGGATCCCCCGACGAGAATCTGGCCATCCAACTGCACGACAACACCCTGGGCAGACATGCCTAGATCATCTGACCTGAAGCCATCACCGTCAAATCTGGTGTCCAATTCACCATTGTTCGCATGAAGACGTTCTAACCAATAACTCCAATATCCGCCAACAATTAAAATTTTATCATCTGTTTGTACAGTTATACCACCTTGAGTTCCATCCCACAAATTTTGTCCATTGCTGAACAATCCATTTTCGCCAAAGCTGCTATCCAAACTTCCATCTGCATTGACTCGTTCTACCAATACATTAGCACGATTATAAACTTGTCCAAATAGTAAAATTTTTCCATCGCTCTGCAATGCAACACTATGATTGATTCCTGCGGCGCTATAAATAAATTTTCCATCATCACCAAATTCGGAATCCAAGACACCATTAGTGTCGTAACGCAATAAAATACTTGATGATCGCCCTCCAGTGGATGCACCGCCTGTCACCAAGATTTTACTATCAGGTTGCAGACACATGCCATTGATTTGGTCGTTATCAGAATCATAATCCATGATTACTTTGCCGGCACTGCCAAAAGTGGCATCTAATGTGCCATCGACATTGTAACGCACTATTGCAAAATCATTATTTCTCCCATTATAAGTATATCCTGCTACCAAAATTTTTCCATCCGTTTGCACAGCAATGCTGGTACCGTAATCGTTGCGTCCACCAAGATCAGTCGTTAATTTACCGTCACTATCAAAGGTTGTATCCAGGCTACCGTTGGTATTGTAGCGCACGATGGCGAAATCCTGGTTGTTCCGGCTATTCAGGGTATACCCAGCCACCAGAATCTTTCCATCCGATTGCACCGCCATATCATTCACACGATCACTATAACCGTCAAAATCCGTAGTCACCACCCCTGCCGTCAACACCCCTGCCGTCAACACCCCTGCCGTCAACACCCCCTGCCACTCTGGCACCGCCAGAGCAGCCGTTTCAATCTCCCCGACCTGTTGTTCCAAGTCCCAATCCCCACCCAGTCCCGCAACCCCGGTGCGATCCGTGGAGGCAGCCATGTCCGCGCCGGTCAATCGGGATAGTTCTTGAACAAAATGCGTCCCCCTCTCCCCCTGCGCCACGTCACAGCCATAAAGCAGCAGATCGGCATTCGGGGCCAAAGAGGCGTTCCATGTGCGGAGAGCGTCTTGATAGGAGGGGAGCGTTTCGGAGGAGAGGGTGGTGGAACCCAGTTGCAAGGCACCGGATGAACCATGGGAGAAAATATGAACGGTAGAGAGGTTTTGGTGTTTTTCTAATGTTTCGGTTATTTGCGCAATACCGTCCCGATTTGCATCCAGCCTAACCACCTGGGCATGGGTCGGGATTCCCGACAACAGACCGGCTTGATCGGGTACGGCGGCATCGATGAAAACAATTTCATCCGGAGTGGTTGCGGGAGGTGGGGTGATAATAGATTGATTAATAACAATATGTTTCATCTTTAAATTCTCCTTGGGTTTTTTGGGGCGTTATAATTTTCTTTAATAATTATAGCATGTTATTTAACCAAGGTCAAGGCGGTCATGTACTCCCAGGCGGTTTTGAATCATCAGGTCGCACGAATGGATGACCCCTGAAAAGTTCGCTGGAATCCCTGGCCTGGAGTGGATGACCATTCAGGCAACGAATGGTTGTCCCGTTGAGGGAATGGCTGTATAGTGACGGCCTGATATCTGTGGTACATGCGTGCTGCCTCCAGGAGCCTCCATTTTAAGGCCCTGACCTGATTCCATGCAGAGGTGCCCATTGAGCGACACCCCATCCAAAACCTGTTGGCACTGCCTGATTGGCGCCACACTGAAAGAGTTGCTGGAACCGGTGGGCATTGAGGTCCGCACGGAAGTTCCGGTGGTCTCTTTGCCGCCAAAGGCCGATCTCGTTCTTTTGCAACGCAAGGCGGGCCGCACCGAAGAGCAGCGCCTGCGCATGGCGGATGGGCTGTGGGATCTGGACGTGGAGCAGATTTTGGCCGAAATCAAAGTGACCGAAAGCCTGAATGAAAGATCTTTTGCCAAGGCTTATCGGTATGATGATTCCTACCTGGAATCGGCCAAATTGCAACCTTGTCAGTTGCGCACGGTCATGATCAGTTCGATCACGCCGCACCAATCGCTCCTTGCGCGCTGTTCGTTTCAACCGGTTGGGTTGAACGGGGTCTATGAAAATCCACCGATCTTTGGCAGAATCCTCCGGCTGATTGTGCTGAACCAATTGGCGGATCAGCCCCACAACGCCCCGCTGAAATGTTTTGCTTCGCGCATGGACGAGCGGAGAAGGGCGTTCAAAACGCTGGAGCAGGACGAATGGGTGCGGGTATCGAAATCTTTCAACGCGGTTCTGGCCGGATTAAGGAGCAATCTGATGCAAAACTCATTGAGTCATCTCGACAACGCGGGCCTGACTCCGGACTCGGTGATGCGGATCGGGAGACGCATGCTTGAGGCAACACTGGATATGATGGATGATGATGAGCTGTATGCCATCCCGAAGCTGGGACATTTCTTGAGCCGGAAACTTCAGGATGGCGCAAAGCAAGGTGAGCAGTTCGGCGAGGCCAAAATTTTGACCCGCCAACTCCAACGCCGCTTCGGCACCCTTCCGGATTGGGCCAGCGAACGGATCACCAAAGCCGATTCCTCTTCCCTGGAGGAATGGGGCGTGCGGGTATTGGACGCACACTCTCTTGAGGAGGTGTTCAGAGAGCCATGAACAGATAGGGGAAGATCATTGAGAAAACAACCCGATCGATTGCGAATCAAGGCAGGCGTTTCCAATGCAATCGCGCATTGCTCTTCCTTGCCATTTTCATGCTCCCATGCTAACATTTAATAATTATTGAAAGAAAAGAGGGGGTCTGGGGGATTCATCCCCCAGGGTTTTGATTTTGAACGCAAAATATTTTTAAAAAAGTTTTGTTTAAAGGCTAAAGTCAAAACCTTGGGGGATGAATCCCCCAAACCCCCTCTTTTCTTTCAATGGTTTGAATGCCATCGCCATGACCATCACCGAAGCAACGATTCGCCATGTGGCCACGCTGGCCCGTCTGGAGGTCTCCCCGGACGAACTTCAGACCTATACCGGGCAGCTCTCCCGGATTCTGGGTCTGATGGAGCAGTTGCGTGCCATTCCCACCGACGGCATCGCGCCCATGTCCCATGCCGTGGAATTGACCATCCCGGAGCGGGAAGACCAAGCCGTGAACCCGGATCGACGTGCGGCCATGCTGGCCAATGCCCCGGATGCCACGGAAGGATGCTTCCGCGTGCCCAAGATCATCGAATAATGTAAAAAATCATCAAGGATATCGCCGAACGTGGACACTGCCATCCCGACTTTGGCCCAGGCCGCCCGCGCATTGGCTGCGGGGGAGCTTTCCAGCGTGGAGTTGACCCGCGCCTGCCTGACCCGCATCGAACAACTCAATCCCACCTTGAACGCCTTCATCACCGTGGATGCCGAAGGGGCGCTGCGCGCAGCCGCAGAGGCCGATCAGCGGCGGGCCAAAGGAGAGGCCAGCCCGTTGACCGGCATTCCTTTGGCCATCAAGGATCTGTTCTGTACCGAGGGGTTGCGCACCACCTGTGCCTCGCGCATGCTCGAAAATTTCCTGCCGCCCTATGAATCCACCGTCACCGCCCGCCTGCGCGCGGCTGGTGCCGTGATCCTCGGCAAGACCAACATGGATGAGTTCGCCATGGGGTCATCCAACGAAACCTCTTACTTTGGACCGGTGCGCAATCCCTGGGATCCGACCCGCATTCCCGGCGGATCTTCCGGCGGATCGGCAGCGGCGGTGGCCGGGGGATTGTGTGTGGCGGCTCTGGGTACGGATACCGGCGGCTCGATCCGTCAACCGGCGGCCATGACCGGCATCACCGGGTTGAAACCCACCTATGGCCGGGTGTCGCGCTTTGGCATGATCGCCTTTGCCTCCTCTCTGGATCAGGCCGGACCCATGACCTGGAGTATGGAGGATGCCGCCATGCTGTTGCAGACCATGGCCGGTCATGATCCTCTGGATTCGACCTCTTTGGCAGAGACGGTGCCTGATTTTGCCCAGGCGTTGCAGGGTTCCATTCAGGGCTGGCGCATCGGCCTGCCGGAGGAGTATTTCGGCCCTGGCCTGCATCCCGAAACGCGCGCCGCCATCGATGCCGCCCTGGCGGTCTATCGCGGACTGGGTGCGGAAATCGTGCCGATCTCCTTGCCGTACACCCAACACGCCATTCCCACCTATTACATCATCGCCCCGGCGGAAGCCTCTTCCAATCTGGCGCGCTATGACGGGATCCGCTTTGGCCATCGCTGCGAAAACCCGAAGGATCTCAAGGATCTCTATGCCCGCACCCGTGCCGAAGGGTTTGGCGCCGAGGTCAAGCGACGCATCATGCTGGGTACTTATGTGTTGTCGTCCGGCTATTACGATGCCTATTACCGCAAGGCCCAGCGGGTGCGGCGGCTGATTGCCGAGGATTTTGCCCGGGCCTTTCGGGATCACGATCTGGCGGTGATTCTCACGCCGACCGCGCCGGAGAGCGCCTTTTTGCTGGGTGCGAAGAATCAGGATCCGGTCAGCATGTATCTGTCGGATATTTTTACCATCAACGTCAATCTGGCCGGATTGCCCGCCGCCTCTCTGCCCTGTGGTCGCGATGGTCACGGCTTGCCCATCGGCATGCAACTGATCGCTCGTCCCCTGGATGAGGCCGCGATTCTGGCCGCAGGCCATGCCTATCAACAAGCCAGCGCCTGGCATCTCGCCAGACCCGGAACCACGCCATGACCACGGACTCCCGTTACGAAACCGTCATCGGGCTGGAGATTCACACCCAGCTTGCCACCCGTTCCAAGATCTTCTGCGGCTGTCCCAACCGGTTCGGCGCCGCACCCAATACCCAGATCTGTCCGGTTTGCGCAGCCTTTCCGGGGGTGTTGCCGGTACTCAACAAGGCGGTCCTCGACATGGCGATCATGACCGGTCTGGCCCTGAATGGTGAGATCCGGGCGCGCAACGAGTTTGCCCGCAAGAATTATTTTTATCCCGATCTGCCGGCAGGCTATCAGATTTCGCAGTTCGAGTTGCCGATTGTCGAGCAGGGGTATCTGATGGTCGAGTTGGAAGGGGGCGAGCGGCGACGGATTGGCATCACCCGCGCTCACATGGAGGTGGATGCGGGCAAGAATCTCCATGAAGGGATCGTGGGGGCGTCGTGGGTGGATCTCAACCGCACCGGCACCCCTTTGCTGGAGATTGTCACCGAGCCGGATTTGCGTTCTTCGGTCGAGACCGGGGCCTTCTTGAAAAAATTGCGTAGTCTGGTGCGTTATCTGGGGGTGTGTGACGGCAACATGGAGGAGGGATCGTTCCGGTGTGATGCCAATGTTTCGGTGCGTCGCAGAGGCGAGAGCCGGTTGGGCACCCGTGCCGAGATCAAGAATGTCAATTCGATTCGCAATGTGATGCGGGCGATCGATTACGAGGTGGAGCGGCAGATCGATCTGGTGGAGGCGGGCGAAAAGGTGGTGCAGGAGACCCGTTTGTGGGATGCCAACCAGAATCACACCCGTTCGATGCGCGGCAAGGAGGAGGCGCACGATTATCGTTATTTTCCGGAGCCGGATCTGCCGGTGGTGGTGATCGTGCCGGAGCGGATCGCCGCGATTCGGGAGAAGATGCCGGAGTTGCCGGATCAGAAGCTGGTGCGGTTTCAAACGGAGTACGGGTTGGGCGAGTATGATGCCGGGGTGTTGACCGCAGATCGGGAGATGGCGGAATATTTTGAGTTGGCCGTTGCTGCGGCCCGTCCGGCGGATCCCAAGGGGGTGGCCAACTGGGTGACGGTGGAGTTGTTGGGTCGGCTCAATCGCGAGGGGATGGAGATTGGTCAATCGCCGGTGGCGGCTGAGGCATTGGGCCGTTTGACCCGGATGATTCACGAGGGGGTCATCTCCGGCAAGATTGCCAAGACGGTCTTTGGGCACATGTGGGAGGGGGGAGGCGATCCGGCGCGCATTGTCGAGGAGAAGGGATTGGTTCAGGTTTCGGATCAGGGGGCCATCGAGGCCGAGGTGGATCGGATTCTGGCCGCTCATCCGGACAAGATTGCCCAGTATCGTGCCGGCAAGGTGCAGTTGTTGGGATTTTTCGTGGGTGAGATCATGAAAGCCATGCGCGGCAAGGCCAATCCGGGGGTGGTGAACGGTCTGCTGAAGAGCAAGCTTGACAATTATTGAAAAAAAAGCGGGGGTCTGGGGGATTCCTCCCCCAGGATTTTGACTTTAAAATAAAAAATTTTTGAAGATTTTTTGTTTAAAGTCAAAACCCTGGGGGAGGAATCCCCCAGACCCCCGCTTTTTTTTCCATAGTGACCGTCTCAAGGAGACTGGTGCTTCTTGACTGGCGCGGATTTCGCACAGGAAGTCCGCGCCAGTTTTTTTTGATCAATACCGATACGGCTCCGGCTTGTAGGGGCCATCCACGGCCACGCCGATGTAGCTGGCCTGTTTTTCCGACAGGGTGGTCAAACGCACCCCCAGTTTGGACAGATGCAGACGGGCCACCTTTTCATCCAACTTCTTGGGCAGCACATAGACTCCCACCGGATATTGGCCGGGATTGTTCCACAATTCGATCTGGGCCATCACCTGATTGGTGAAGGAGTTGGACATCACGAAACTGGCATGTCCCGTGGCGCACCCCAGATTGACCAGTCGTCCTTCGGCCAACAGAATCAACCGCTTGCCATCCGGAAAGATGATGTGATCCACCTGGGGTTTGATGTTTTCCCAGGTCAGGGAACGCACCGAGGCGACATCGATTTCGGAATCGAAGTGCCCGATGTTGCACACAATGGCCTGATCCGGCATCCGCTCCATGTGGGCGCGGGTGATGACATCCACATTGCCGGTTGCGGTGACGAAGATGTTGCCCATCGGCGCGGCATCTTCCATGGTGACGACGCGATACCCTTCCATGGCGGCCTGCAAGGCGCAGATCGGATCGATTTCCGTGATCCAGACCGTAGCCCCCATGCCCCGGAACGCCTGGGCGCACCCTTTGCCCACATCGCCATAACCGCACACCACCGCAATCTTGCCAGCCACCATCACATCCGTGGCGCGCTTGATGCCATCGATCAGGGATTCGCGGCAGCCGTAGAGATTGTCGAACTTGGATTTGGTCACCGAGTCGTTGACATTGAAGGCCGGCACCTTGAGCGTGCCTGCGGCCATCATTTCGTGCAGACGATGGACGCCGGTGGTGGTCTCTTCGGAGATGCCGCGAATTTCTTTCAGCAGTTCCGCATGTTCCGGGCGATGCAGCACCAGGGTCAGATCGCCGCCGTCATCCAGGATCATGTTGGGGCGCCAGCCATTGGGTCCGAAGATGGTCTGATCGATGCACCACCAGAACTCCTCTTCGTTTTCACCCTTCCAGGCAAAGACCGGGATGCCGGCAGCGGCGATGGCCGAGGCGGCGTGATCCTGGGTCGAGAAGATGTTGCACGAAGACCAGCGCACTTCGGCTCCGAGATCGACCAGGGTCTCGATGAGCACGGCGGTCTGAATGGTCATGTGCAGGCAACCGGCAATGCGCGCACCGGCCAGGGGATTTTGTCCTTTGTATTCGCGGCGCAGCGCCATCAGGCCCGGCATTTCGGTTTCGGCGATGGCGATCTCCTTGCGGCCCCATTCGGCCAGGGAGATGTCGGCCACGCGGAAATCGTGGAAGTCGATGGATTTGGAAACGGTCATGAGGTTCTCTTTCAATGGCAGTCGTGTGAGATGGATTACCGTGGAACTCCCGTCAGGGAGTTCCACGGTAGGGGGTGAGGGGGTTCTCTCCCCATCAGGTCAGGTTCAGATGCCGGCAGCCGCGCGCAGGGCTTCCACCTTGTCGGTCTTTTCCCAGGTGAACTCCGGCAGTTCGCGGCCAAAGTGGCCATAGGCTGCGGTTTTGGCATAGATCGGGCGCAGCAGGTTGAGTTGCCGGGTGATCGCCTTGGGGCGCAGATCGAAGATGTCGGCCACGATCTGTTCGATCTTGTCGTCCGGGATGCGACCGGTGCCAAAGGTCTGGATCATCACCGAAACCGGTTTGGAAAGGCCGATGGCATAGGCCACCTGGATTTCGCACCGGGCGGCCAGGCCGGCGGCCACGATGTTTTTGGCCACATAGCGTCCCATGTAGGCCGAGGAGCGGTCCACCTTGGAGGGATCCTTGCCGGAGAAGGCCCCGCCGCCATGACGACCGGCCCCGCCGTAGGTATCGACGATGATTTTGCGTCCGGTCAGGCCGCAGTCGCCCACCGGGCCACCGATCACGAAGCGTCCGGTGGGATTGACGTGATAGGCCACCTTCGGCCCCAGCAGATGGGCCGGGATCACCGGTTTGATGATCTCTTCGATCACCGCCTCGCGGAGGTTTTCATAGGCGATGTCGGGGTGGTGTTGAGTCGAGACCACGATGGCGTCGATGGCCGCCGGGCGGCCATTTTCGTAGCGCACCGTCACCTGGGATTTGGCATCGGGCCGCAGCCAGTTGAGCTGACCGGATTTGCGCACGGCGGCCTGGCGTTCCATCAGGCGGTGGGCGAAATGGATCGGCATGGGCATCAGTTCCGGGGTTTCGTCGCAGGCATAGCCGAACATCAATCCCTGGTCGCCGGCGCCCTGATCCAGATCGAGTCCCTGGCCTTCGTTGACCCCCTGGGCAATATCCGGGGATTGCTTGTCCAGAGAGACCAGCACGGCGCAGGAGGCATAATCAAAGCCCATGAAGGAGGAGTCATAGCCGATCTCTTTCACCGCTTCGCGCGCCACACCGGCATAATCGACCACGGCCTTGGTGGTGATTTCACCGGCGACCACCACCATGCCGGTGGTGATCAACGTTTCGCAGGCCACGCGGCTCAACGGGTCCTGGGTCAGAATGGCATCCAGCACGCCATCGGAGATCCGATCTGCCATTTTGTCGGGGTGTCCTTCGGAAACCGATTCCGAGGTAAACAAAAACGTTCGCTCCATGCCACTGACTCCAGGTCGTGATTGTTTGAGGAATTTGAAAATAAACCATTGAAAGAAAAGAGGGGGTCTGGGGGATTTATCCCCCAGGGTTTTGACTTTAAACAAAAAAAATTTTAAAATGTTTTGCTTTTAAAATCAAAACCCTGGGGGATGAATCCCCCAGACCCCCTCTTTTCTTTCAATGGTTTGTCTTGCAACGTGGTAGATTAACGAATTTTTCGTCCCGCGACAACCGGAAAATGCAGCCGTCACCCTTTAACCGCATCCCCCCCCTTTGCCATGATCCAGATCCCGATGGCGCACCCGCACCGGATGACCCAGGCGGATCAACCGTTCGGCGAGGCGTTCCACCAGATAGACCGAGCGGTGCTGTCCGCCGGTGCAACCGATGTCTACGGTGAAATAACGTTTTTTCTCTTGTTGATAGCGCGGGATCAGATAGCCGAAAAGCGAGGTGAGGCGATCCAGGAAGAGCAGTGCCTCGCCATCCTGTTCCAGGAAGCGGACCACGGGTTCATCCAGGCCGGTCAGGTGGCGCAGGGCCTCTTCGTAGTGGGGATTGAGCAGAAAACGGCCATCCAGCACCATGTCGGCATCGGTGCTGACCCCGTGTTTGAAGCCGAAGGAGCGGATGAAGATCATCATGTCCGCATCCAGATCCGCATGGAAGGCCTGATCGAGATGCTCCTTGAGTTGCGGGACGGTCATCGCGGTGGTGTCGATGATCATGTCGGCATTGGCCCGCACCAGGGCGAGATTGTCGCTTTCGAGCCGTACCGCCTCGCTGACGGTCAATTCCTGGGCCAGGGGATGACGCCTTCGGGTTTCGCGATAGCGGCGGATGAGCACATCGGTATCGGCTTCCAGGAAGAGGGTTTCGACCCGTTCCGCCAGATCGAACAGCGGTTGCCGACACTCCTGGAAGCACTCCACGCCGACCCGATCCCGCACATGGATGCCGATGGCCAGATGGGCCTGGCCCTGGCGGGCAAAGTGTTCCAGACAGGTGGGCATGAGTTCGAAGGGGAGGTTGTCCACCCAGAAATAACCGAGATCTTCCAGGTATTTCAGGGCGCTGGATTTTCCGGCTCCCGACAGGCCCGTGACCAGGATCAGATGGCGGATTTTTTGGGGCACAGACATGATGGATCCCGTTCAAGATGTCCACTATTGAAAAAAAAGAGGGGGTTTGGGGGATTTATCCCCCAAGATTTTGACGTTAAATAAAAAAATTTATTAATCTTTTTTGTTTAAAGTCAAAACCTTGGGGGATGAATCCCCCAAACCCCCTCTTTTCTTTCAATAATTTTACCATAATGGCGCTTGCACGTTCAAGTCAGCCGCTTGCGGCGGGAGGAAGAGGGGATGTTGAGGGCATCCCGGTATTTGGCCACCGTGCGACGTGCGACAGCAATCCCTTGATCTTGCAGAAGTTTAGCCAGTTTTTCGTCCGACAGGGGGCGGCGCGGGGATTCGCCTTCCACGAGCTTGCGGATTTTGAATTTCACCGCCTCCGAGGAGTGGTTTTCGCCGCTGTCCGAGGCCAGAGAAGAGGAGAAGAAAAATTTCAGCTCGAAGATCCCGCGATTGGTGTGCATGTACTTGTTGCTGGTCACCCGCGAGGCCGTGGATTCGTGGACGCCGATGTCGTCGGCCACATCCTTGAGAATCAGCGGACGCAGATACTCGGGACCATATTCGAGAAAATCCTTCTGAAAACGCACGATGCTCTCTGCCACCCGATAGATGGTGCTGGAGCGTTGTTCCAGACTCTTGATCAGCCATTGGGCCGAGCGGGCGTTTTCGGTCATGAAACGCTTGTCCTGTTCGGACATGCGGTCGTTGATCGCCTTTTCGTAGGTGCGGTTGATGCGCAGCCGGGGCACGGTTTCGGGGTTGACCTCCACGATCCATTCGCCATCGTGTTTGCGCACGAAGACATCCGGGATCACATAATTGGCCTGCTCTTCGCCAAAGGCCAGACCCGGCTTGGGATTCAGGGATTGGATCACGTCAACGGCATCGGCCAACTCGTCGTCGTCGAGTTTCAAGACCCGTTTGAGTTTGCGATAGTCCCGGCGTCCCAGATCTTCCAGCCGTTCCAGCAGATCGGTGTAGGGCGAAACCGCCTGTTTGCGGGCCTTGAGCTGCAACAGCAGACATTCGGCCAGATTGCGGGCCGCGATGCCGGGAGGATCGAAGGATTGCACCAGCAGCAGGGCGTCTTCCATGGCATCGAGAGAGGCGCCGGTCATTTCCGCCAGGACCGGGAGTTCCGCGCCCAGGTAGCCGTTGTCGTCGATGGCGTCGATGATCGCCATGCCATAGACCCGTTCGCGGTTGTTGACCGCCGACACTCCCAACTGCCAGGTCAGATGGTCGAACAGGGAGTCGCCGCGCGTCAGGGTGTTTTCCAGAGGCGGCGCTTCGGTGCCGGCGGGGCCTTCGAACTGGGCAGCGCCGAAGCTGTCTCCGGAGTAGACATCCGACCAGTCGGCATCCACGGACATTTCGTCCGAAAGGTTGGTCTCCATGATGGGAGCGGCGGCGTCCAACAGGTCTTCGCTTTTGGCGACTTTTTCCAGGGCATTGGGATCTTCGCCTTCCAGACCTCCGGAGGCGGTTTCGTCGCGTTCGAGCAGGGGGTTTTTGTCCAGCTCTTCCTGAAGGTATTCAGCAAGATCCAGACTGGACATTTGCAACAAACGGATCGCCATCTGCAACTGGGGGGTCATCACCAGTTGCATGCCCATGCGAAGTTTCAGTTCCTGAGTCAGACCATACGCCATGAAGAGTCCCAGCCGCCTTGTTACAGATGAAAATCCTTCCCCAGGTACTTGTCGCGCACCCGGTGATCCCTTACGACCGTTTCCGGAGTTCCCCTGGCCAGCACCATGCCCTGATCGAGAATGCAGGCCTGATCGCAGATCCCCAGAGTCTCGCGGACATTGTGATCCGTGATCAGAATGCCGATGCCCTGCGTGGCCAGATGGCGGATGATCGTCTGCATCTCGGCCACGGCCAGCGGATCGACACCGGCAAACGGTTCGTCCAGCAGAATGTAGCGGGGTTCGATGGCCAAAGCCCTGGCCACCTCCACCCGGCGTCGTTCCCCTCCGGAGAGGGCATAACCACGGGCGCAGGCCAGATGGACCACACCCAGTTCGGTCATCAACCGGTCGAGCCGCTCCAGTCGTTCCCCCCGGCTCAAGGGGAGGGTCTCCAGAATGGCCAGAATATTATCGCGAACCGTCATTTTGCGAAAGATCGACGGTTCCTGGGGCAGATAGGCCACTCCGGCCCGGGCGCGCATGTGGATCGGTTCGGCGGTGATCGCCATGCCATCCAGCCAGATGGAGCCGGCATCCGGGATCACCAGACCCACGAACATGTAAAACATCGTGGACTTGCCCGCCCCGTTGGGTCCGAGCAGCCCGACCACCTCGCCGGGCGAAACCGCCAGGCTCACCGCGTTGACGACCGCGCGCCCCTGGTAGCTTTTGCCCAACTCCCTGGCCTCCAGGGAGGGTTTGAACTCCGCGTTCACCGGCGTGCGGCGTTCGGTTGGATGCCACGGCGCCGGGGCTTGGGCGCAGGCGCCATGAGGCCGCGCTCCGTGGTTTCGTTCCGGAAGCCATTCTGTTCCCCTTCGGGCGCGGTTGCAACCGGTTCCCGTGCCGTTCTGGGGGCGGGGGGCACCGGAGTTTCGACCGCCATGCGCGCCGGGGTTTGCGGCGGCGAGGGCGGGGGCAGGGGGGAAACCGTTTCCGCCGATGCGGCAGGCGCTGCCGGAGCATTCCCGCTTCCTGCCGGAACCGCCTGGGGCGCTGGATCTTCCCTCAAGGGTGTTTCCACCCGCTGCATCAATCCCGATGGGGTGATCCGGGCGCTCACGCGGCGGTTTTCGCCCCCCAGCACCGAAACCTTGTTGATCCGCTGTTCCTTGTCCAAAGAGACCAGAATCCGCCGACCGGTCAGTTGATCATCGCCGCGCCTGACCACGGCTTCGTGTTCGTTGCCGGTCAGCTCCAGCGTGCGTTTGTCAAACTGGTAGAGCACCACATCCGCCGTGCCCCGGTCCCGGTCCTGCTGGATCACCACCTGTCCTTCGGCCTTCACCTCGCGCACGCCGCCACTGCTTTTGGCCTTCTTGTCGTAGTGCACGGTCATCCGGTTGGCCGAGACCCGCATGCGTCCATCGTCGGCCACCACATGACCCGTAAAGGTCGCCACCTGGTTCTGGTCATCCATGTCCAGCCGGTCCGAGGTGATCGACAAGGGAATGGTCCGGGGTTCGGCCTGCGCCGCTCCGCCGGTTCCCGCCATGGTCTCCATCACCATCAGGGCCATCACCATCAGGGCCACGATCCGCTTGGCCATCATCCCGGCTTTCATGGTTGCTCCGTTATCAGAATCGCTGCGGGAAAGGTCATTTTGACGTGCCCCGCCACTGCCAGTCTCCGCGTCTCCTGCTCCAGGGTCAAGCCCTGTCCTTCCAGACGCATGCTTTCCCGTTCCAACCGGAAGGCATGTTCGGTATACAAGATCCTCTTTTCGGGATCAAAGCGCAACTGTTCCGTCATCAATCGGCCCATGACCGGATCTCCGGCCTCGACCCGGCCCGAAAACTCCATCCGTCCGCTCGCGCCGTCCACATCTCCGCCTTCGGCGGTCACGACGACATTTTCCTGCCCCTGGAGCGCGAATTCCAGCCGGGGATGGTGAATCACGATCCGTTTTTCTTCGCCGCGTTGCGCACTTGGGGCATCCAGGGTCCAGCGGATGCGTTCGGCGTCGAACTGGGTCACATGCAGATCGGTCACCAGGTCGCCGGCATGGCCAGCCAGCAGGTCCAACCCCTTGCCTCCCTGATCCACCAGCCCCTGTGGCCGTTTGAGATACCAGAAAACGCTCGCCAGAACCAGCAGCGCCATGGCCAGAAACAGATGTTTGGCATGGCGGCGCCACAAACCTGGACGCGCGGGATTGATGCGGGGTTGCGATCCGAAACGATTCACGTCAACCCCGCTTCCAGAAGGTCGTGCAGATGGATCACCCCGAGTGGCCGCTGTTCCGGGGTCACCACAAAGAGCGCGGTGATCTTGGCCTGTTCCATGATCCGGGTCGCCTCGGCGGCCAGGGCCTCGGCGGCGATCACCTTGGGATTCAGGGTCATGATCGCGCCCGCGAGCCGGTTCAGGGGATCGGGATCGCGCTCCAGCAGACGCCGCAGATCGCCATCGGTGATGATGCCGACCAGCCGTCCCGTCTCATCCGCCACCCCGGTCATGCCGAACCGTTTGGCGGTCATCTCGAACAGCGCGCTGCGCACCGTCTCTTCCTTTCGCACCAGCGGGATGCGCGCTCCGGTGTGCATGCGATCCGCCACCCGCACCAGCAGTTTGCGTCCCAGCGATCCGCCGGGGTGCAGCAAGGCGAACTGTTCCGGCCCGAACTGACGTTTTTCCAGCAGGCAGACCGCCAGCGCATCGCCCATGGCCAAAGCCGCCGTGGTGGAACTGGTCGGGGCCAGACCCATGGGGCAGGCCTCCCGCTCCACACCGATATCGAGCGCCACGTCGCTCATCCGGGCCAGAGTCGATTCCATGCGTCCGGTCAGGGCGATCAGCGGCACTCCGAGACGCTTGAACACCGGCAACAGCCCCAACACCTCGCCGGTTTCGCCGCTGTTGGACAAAAGCAGCACCACATCCTGGCGCGTCACCATGCCCAGATCCCCGTGGCTCCCCTCGGCGGGGTGCAGAAACAAAGCCGGCGCGCCGGTGCTGGCCAGGGTCGCGGCGATCTTGCGTCCGATCATGCCCGATTTGCCGATCCCGGTCACCACCACCCGTCCCCGACAGGCCAACAGCAGTTCCACGGCCTGCCCGAACCGTTCGTCGAGGCGCGCGGCCATGGCCAGAATGGCCTCGGCCTCCATTCCAAGAACCTGTCGTGCCCGTTCAAGCATGGCCGCGACTCCGGATCGCAACGACGTGATGAAAAAATCCGGGACAACTTCCCAATTTATTGAGCATAATACCATCCGGTCCAATCAAGGCCAGCGACGCCACCGACCGCCACTCCACGTTTTTGAGGCTGATCATGAAACTTGTCCGCGACTGCATGTTCCCCAATGTCGTCACCCTCTCTCCTCACACGACGCTGCTCGAATCGATCCGGCGCATGACGCGCGAGGCAGCCGGGTTTGCCGTGGTGCTGGAGAACATGGCCATCATCGGACTGATCACCGAGTACGACTGCATCAAATGGATGATCCAGGGGATTGCGCCCGAGTCGGCGCGCATTGGCGAACTCCCGGTCTCCCTTCCCCAGATCGTACATGAAAACACCCCCTGTCAGGAACTCCTTCAGATCTATTACCGGCGCCGTTTCCGACGTTTTCCGGTGCTCAACGAGGACGAGATGCTCTCCGGCGGCATCACCGAAAAGCAGATCCTGCGTGCTTTTCCCCGTTCCAATCTGCTCGCCCACTATCGGGTCGCCGACATGATCGCCACGGATCTGCCGGTCATCACGCCCGAGCTGACCTATTGGGAGATTGCCCGTCAGATCGCCCAGCGTCATCGCGGCTGCGTCCTGGTGCGGGAGGGGGAGCAGTTTCTCGGCATGATCACCGAAGGCGATCTGCTGCGTTTCCGGCTCGATCCCCAGTGGAATCCCGCCACCACGGCCCGCACCCTGACCCGTGCCCGTCCGGACCGGATCGAACCCGAACAGGATCTGTTGCAGGCCCTGGATCTGTTCACCCGCACCGGCTATCGTCGCATGCCGGTGGTCACGGCGGAAGGGCGACTGGTCGGGCTTTTGACCCAAACCGATCTGTTGCGGCAGGTGGCCCACTCCACCCGTTCCCGTCAGCCGGTCCTCAACCCCGAGGATATCGCCGAACCCGCCGTGTGGTTCGAGCCGGATGGCGAGCATCGCATTCTGGCCATCAACGAAAAAGGGGCCAGAGCCATGGATCTCGATCCCTCCCAATGGGTGGGCCGCTCGGTGGAGACGCTTGCCCAGGATCCGGCGATCTGGGGAGCGATTTCCACGCTGCTTTCCAGCAGCGGCCACATCACCCAGATCAATTTGCCCTTGCGCACCGGTTCCGGCAGCACGGTCTGTCTTTCGTGCCGCTTCAAGCTGGTGCATACCCCGACCGGTGAAGACCGGATTTTCTGGGCCATGGCCGCCCCTGAAACCGGTCGCGATTCCTGTCAATAGCACCATACCATCCCATACAAGGAAAAACAAATCATGCCCGACATCCAAGACCAGGATTTGATCACTCTGCTCGCCCAGGCCCGCGTCATCGCCGTGGTGGGACTCTCCCCCAAGCCGGATCGCGCCTCGTTCCGGGTGGCCGAATACATGCAGCAGGCCGGTTACCGGATCATACCGGTTCGTCCCATGGGCGAGGAGATTCTCGGGGAGACCTGCTATCCCTCCCTGGAAGAGATTCCCGCCGGGATCAAGGTGGATATCGTCGATCTTTTCCGGCGCGCCGAAGAGACGCCGCCTTTGGCCGAAGAGGCGGTGCGCATCGGCGCCCGATGCCTCTGGCTGCAAAGCGGCATCATCAACGAGGAATCCATGGAGACGGCCCGTCAGGGCGGGCTTCTGGCCGTGCAGGATCGCTGCCTGATGGTCGAACACCGTCGCCTGGCCAGTCAGCTTCCCGGTCGTTCCTGATTTTCCCCCTGGGATCACTGACCAGTCAGCGTCCCGATCGTTCCTGATTTCCCCCCTGGGATCATCCTGCAAAACCGCCCCGGTGTTTTTTTATCCGGGGCGGTTTTTCGATTCAACCGCGACCATTTCGGGATCATGCGTTTTTGGCTCAAAGGCGTCGCCTGCGGCGACCAGGGGGCGCGCCTGCGGCAAAGCGCGCCAAAAGCAAGTCCCAAGGGCTTCGCCCCTGGACCCCACCAGGGGCCAATGGCCCCTGGACCCCACGGACAAATGACAGATCCCAAGCTGGTTGCGGTTCAATGCGGATGTTGATGGTCGTGCGCCGCCTCCGACCCCTTGTCGCCGCTGGTGGCGGCGCGCACTTCGGCGCTCACCGGCACGGTGCTGCCATCGGCGAATTGCAGCACGATCGACACCTTTTCCATGGGGGGCAGTGCCCGTTGCGGTCCGATCAGCATCAGGTGCAGCCCGCCGGGGGCCAGTGCGACCTGACCACCGGGAGGCAACGCGATGCTTGGTCTGGCCTGCATGTGGCTCTGACCGTCATGCTGGATGGTTTCGTGCAGCTCGATCTTGGCAAAGAGCGGGCTGGTGGCGCCCACCAGGCTCTGTTCCTTGCCGCCCGCGTTGTGCAGCGTCAGATAGCCGGCCTGGATCTGGGCCACGGGGGGCGCGGCGCGGATCCACGGGTCGATCACATGGATGTTTTCGTCGGCCAGAACAGGGGTCGCCAGCAGTGCGGCGGCACAAAGGAGGGCCGGGAACAGACGTGTCATACCTTTTCTCCATAATGTTGACGGATTTTGATGAACAGCTCGGCCATGGTGGCGGGCTGGTGCAACTGGGGCTGGAACAGGGCCGTGAATTGTCCTTTGGGGTCGAACAGAAAAAAGACCGAGGAGTGGCTGATCAGTTGCGATTGATCCCCGTCGTCGGATTTGGGAGGCAGGGCATAATAGGCGCCCACCTGTTTGGCAAACGCGTGAATCGCCTCCTGGGCGCCGGTGACTCCGAGAAAGTCCGGATGAAAAAATGGCACATACGCCTTGAGCTGCTCGGGGGTATCCCGTGCCGCGTCCACCGAAACAAACACCCCCTGCACCCCGGCCAGCGCCTTGGGGGTTTTTTCCAGAATTCCGAACACCTCGGCCAACAGCCCCATGGAGATCGGGCAGACATCCGGGCAATGGGTGTAGCCGAAAAAGGCGATGGTCCATTTGCCGAGCAGCGTTGCCGGGACAAAGGGGCGTTGGTCGTGGTCGATCAGGGCAAAGGGTTGCAGTTCCCGTGGGGAGGGGAGCAGCACGCCGATCAGCGCGGGATCCATTTTCAAGGTGGGATCGGGCGGCAGCCCGGTCAGGCCACTGTGGATCCGCAGAGCGATCAGCCCGAGGCCGGTTGCACCCAACAGTCCGAGAATGGCGTTCCGTCGGGAGATCGTTTTGGCAGAGGGGGAGGTCATGGGGTTGGATCTTCCTTGCAGCAGGGTGGCCGGGCGTTTTACAGCAGCGAGAGACTGCGCAGCACGGAGGAGAGTTTGGGATCCTGCTGGGCCATCTCCCGGAGCGCCTGGAGCATGCGATCCAGCAGGCTGAATTTCTCCTGCATCCGTTCTTCCAAAGGCTTCAGGATGGTGCGCCGGTCCCAGAAGATGTAACCGAACAGCGCCAGGATGACACTGATCAGGGTGCCGAACAGGGTCAGAATCAGGTGGTAGAGTTCGTCGAAGCGTTTGTTGACATCATCGAAGCGTTTGTTGACATCATCGAAGCGTTTGTTGACCCCTTCAAAGCGTTTGTCCGTGTTCTGGATATGATCATCCAGGCGTTGATTGGTCTTGCCAATCTCGGCCCGGAAGACGAGGAGCTGATCGTCAAAACGCTTGTTCATGTTCTGGATGGCGTCGTCCAGCCGCTGATCGGTTCTGGCCTGTCCGGCCTTGAGGTTCTGGATGGCGTCGTCCAGCCGTTGATCGGTTCTGGCCTGTCCGGCCTTGAGGTTCTGGATGGCGTCGTCCAGCCGTTGATCGGTTCTGGCCTGTCCGGCCTGGAGGTTCTGGATGGCGTCGTCCAGCCGCTGATCGCTTTTGATCTGACCTGCCCGGATCGCGGTCAGTTCCTGGATGATTTCCCGGTCGGTGATGCGGGGGGCCGGATCGATGGCGCTGGCTGGCTGGATGGGAGCAAGCAGGGTCACCAGGCAGACGAGCTGTGGAAGCACACCGGTTTTGATGCGTTGCATGGGGAGATCCGCTCCTTCAGCTTTGGAATGGAGGTTTCAACATTGCTCCTTGTCAAGCCCACGGGATCATTCTAGCCTCTTTTCGTTCCGTTAGCCACCCCTCGTTGCTGCGCTTGCGCAAAGAGAGTCACCGTGAATGCAGCACTGCTGGAATCTTCGTGTCGGATGCGGGCGGTTGTGGTCGCCGCAGGGCAGGTCGGGTTGGATCGTGCCCGGCCTGTGCCGCAACCGGCTGGCGGCGAGGCTTTGATCCGGGTGCTTCTGGCCGGAGTGTGCGCCACGGATCAGGCGATTCTGCACGGTTACGCCGATTTTTCCGGGATTCTGGGGCATGAGTTCGTCGGGCGGGTCGAGCAGGCGCCGGATCATCCGGAATGGGTGGGGTGTCGGGTGGTGGGGGAGATCACCGTGGCTTGCGGGCGTTGTGCGGCCTGCGGGCGTCGGGAGCGTGGTCATTGTCAGCACCGTACTGTGGTCGGGATCCGGCAGCGCGATGGGGTTTTTGCCGATTGGGTCTGCCTGCCCGTGGTCAATCTGCATCGGGTGCCGGATGGGGTCGCGGACCGTGAGGCGTTGTTTGTCGAACCGTTGGCCGCTGCGGTGGAGATTCTCCAGCAGAGTCACATGCGTCCTTCCGACCGGGTGGTGGTGGTCGGTGCGGGCAAGTTGGGGATGTTGGTGGCTCAGGTATTGGCCTTGACCGGTTGCGAGTTGGTGGTGATGGCCCGTCATGATCGTCAGCGTCGTCTGCTGGAAGCGCGCAGGATTGCCGTGGCGACGGAAGCCATGGTTTTGGAGGGGGATGGTGCGGATGTGGTGGTGGAGTGTTCCGGCAGTCGCGCGGGGTTGGCTGTGGCGCAACGCATGGTGCGTCCCGGCGGGCGGATCGTGTTGAAAAGTACCCATCCGGTCCCGACTCCTGTGGATCTGGCGGCTCTGGTGGTGAATGAGGTTGTGTTGCAGGGATCCCGCTGTGGTCCTTTTCCTGCGGCCTTGCGCTTGCTGGAAAGAAAACTGGTGGCGGTCGAACCCATGATCGAGGCGGTCCATGCGCTGGATGACGCTCTGGCAGCCTTGACGCGCAGTCAGGAGCCGGGCACGCTCAAGGTGGTGATTCAACCTTGATGGAGATCGCCATTTTTGCAGCACGGACGGGTCGTGGTGACAGGATTGAAAGAAAAGAGAGGGTCTGGGGGATTCCTCCTCCAGGGTTTTGATTTTAAACGGCAACCAGCTTGGGATATGTCATGTGTCAGAGGGGTCCAGGGGCCATTGGCCCCTGGTGGGGTCCAGGGGCGAAGCCCTTGGGACTTG
>JADFWP010000005.1:63635-70773 GCA_015234115.1 Magnetococcales bacterium | reverse complement strand
AAGTCAAAACCCTGGGGGAAGAATCCCCCAGACCCCTTCTTTTCTTTCAATGGTGGTTTCATCGAAAACGAGGTTGGTCCATGCGGCGGGTGTTGGGGCGGATCGTGTTGGTCTGGCTGCTGTTGGAGTCCGGAACGCTGTGGAGCGGACCGAATGTGCGCCATTGTCTGGATGCCCAGGGCAGAACCACCATGCGCAGCGAATTCTGCGCGCCCGGAGAACGGGATCTCCAGCCCCCCCCGCCAGACGAGATCATCCCTCTGCTTCCCAAGGGAACCCAGGGACAATACTGGATTCCGGTACAGGTCAACGGACGGGTCACGGTGGATTTTCTGATCGATACCGGGGCCAATGTGGTGGCCATGCCCAGCGATCTGATCGACAAACTGGCCATTCAAGGATCGATTCGCGCCGAGGATTGGTTGGGAACCACCGTGGCCACCATGGCGGACGGCTCCAAGGGACGCCAGGCCATGGCCCGGCTGGAGAGTCTGCGCATCGGCACGCGGGAAATGAAAAATGTCGCCATCACCGTCACTCCGGCCAAGGGTATCCCTTTGCTCGGAACATCGGTGTTGGAACAACTCGGAGCATGGCGCCTTGATCTCAAGAAGCGTCAACTGCTGCTTCCTCCGCTGGCGACAGAGCCGGGCGCAGTGGCCACCACTCTGCCTGCCACTCTGCCTGCCACCCTGCCTGCGGCGGTTCCGGTCGCCGATCAGTCCCCATTGCTGCCTGCGGCCAAAACCGCCTCACCCGTGGCCGAGAAGCCGCGCAAGCGTCCGGCTCCCGTAGCTCCGCCGACGCGCGGCGTCACGATCCGGAAAGCCTCCAAACCCGCTCCGACGCCAACGCCCGCAGCCGGGCAGAAACGCCCCGAAGGCAGTGGCAAGATTCTGCGTCAGTGCTGGCGACCGGACGGCACCTCCTATCTCACCCCGCCCCCCTGTCCTCCGGGCGGCGAGGTGATGCCAACCTATTGACAGAAATAGCGGACTACCTTGTTGTTCTGCTCCAGGACCACGAAGGTGTGAATGCATCCTTTGTGATCCTTGGGATAGTAGAGGAATCCTTCTGCCGCAGCGCGATCGGGCAAGGTGACGGCTGTGGTCAGGTTGGGCGGGCCGAACTGCTTGAGGAGTTCCTGACCCGTGGCGCCAACGAATTTTTCCGGATTGACGGAGGAGGGATGGGAGGGTGGCGGTGGAACAGGCGTTGGCGCCACGGCAGGAGGCGTCCCTTTGTTGCCTTTGGGCGCGGGCACCTTGGCCTCCTGCTCCTGCTGGGGTTGGGCGCCCGGAGCGGGTGTGGTGAGGCTGTCCATGGCGCAACCGGTCAGCAACAGGAGTGCGGTCGCCAGGATCGTTTGACGGAGCGGGAAGTGCGTGAACATGTTTTTCTGACTCATCCATCCGCCAGGATGCGGTTTTCGATGGCTTTGCGGATCTCGATCGCCTTGGATGTGGGCACCTGACAGGTTCCGGCTGCGGCATGGCCCCCGCCCCCGTATTGCAGGCAGAGCGAGCCGATATGGGTGTTGGAGGTGCGGTTGAAGATCGATTTGCCCAGGGCATAGACCGTGGTCTTGCGGGTTGGACCCCAGAGCACATGCAATGAGATGTTGCACTGGGGATAGAGGGCGTAGATCAGGAAACGGTTGCCGGGATAGATGATGTCGTCGTGCCGCAGATCGAGTACCGCCAGATTGTTGTGGATTTTGGTGCGGGTCTGGATCTGGGTCTTGAACAGCTCTTCCTGTTCGAAATAGAAATCGACCCGTTCGCGCACATCCGGCAACGCCAGCACCTCTTCGACGGTGTGACGGCGACAGTATTCGATCAGGTCCATCATCAGGGCGTAGTTGGAGATGCGAAACTCCTTGAAACGTCCCAGTCCGGTGCGGGGATCCATGATGAAGTTCAGCAGCATCCAGCCTTTGGGATAGAGTACGTCATCCTCTTCGAGTTGACCGGAGTCGGCCTTGTCCACGGCGTCGAGGATGTCGTCGCGGATGTGGGGAAAGGCCGTCTTGCCGCCGAAATGGTCGTAGACCACGCGGGCCGCCGAGGCTGCTTCGGGATGGATGATATGGTTGGGGCGCAACTCCTCGCCGGCCCGTTCCACCTCGCTGGCGTGATGGTCGAGGACCAGATGGGCGCCCGGCACATACGGAAGGTTGGTGATGATGTCTTGAGAGGTGATGGGAATTTTGCCATCCTGCATGTCCTTGGGTTGGACAAAGAGGATGTCGTCGATGATTCCCAGATCACGCAGCAGCATGGCGCTGACCAGCCCATCGAAATCGCTGCGGGTGACAAGACGGAATTTTTGTGGTTCTGACATGAAGCGGCTCCCAGGGCCAAGAGGGTGGATCCCCATTTCCGTGATTCAGTATAGGGGAATTTTTGCGGAGGATCCATTGTTAAACCGCAACCATTTTCGAATCGGTGGTTTTTTGGGGGGGATCCGGGGGGTAGGTCATTTTTATCCGGAATATCTCTGCATCCCCCTCCGGGGGAATTATCGGGACTGTGCTCCGGTGATTCCCAACCGAAAGAGTGTATGTTGGTTTGTTTTTTGATGGTTTTGTCGGAACATTATTGATGGCTGCCGGGTGGTTTAAATTTCTATAACAAAACACGCAGCGAAACATGCAAACTCCTTGTCCTTGCCAACATCAATCTTTCTTTGTTCCAATGTGATCGTGCAGTCGCAACACTTTCTTGCGTTTTCTGCCATTCCTTCAAGGCGTTTGGTAAGGATATCTTCAGCCTTGTTTCTTGTGCTGTTTTCCTCGGATGTATAGAAAGCAAACAGGCCAAACCGTAATGTGTTGTTTTCGTGGTTTTTTGCCAAGACACTTCTTATTCTTTTGATATCATTAATCGCGTTCTTGTTGAGGCTGAATAATGGACTTTTTACCTCAACAATAATTTCCGGATTTCCATCGGAATTGTATAATGCAATATCGGATCTTCCGTCAATTCTGAGATCATCTTTTGGTTTCCCGGGTCCGACCGCTAGTCCATCTTTCATTATGCTTCGTACATTGCCTTCCAGGGCAATGAATTTTTTGGCTTTTCCGGCCTCAAAAAGTGCTTCTGCGATGTTGCAGGTGACCAAATATTCTGGCGCCTTGTTTAACAAATGCAGCCCATTCCACTTGGTGTACTTATCGAAGGCATTGATGATCCCGCTGAGGACTGCACCTGTGGCTTGTTCTTTTGACATTGGTTCTGGCATGTGTGGACTCTCTTCACGGGCTGATGTTTTTAAGTGGCAATCGTTACATTTATAAAGCTATGTTTAATTATATTTTTAGAGTTCTATTTTGTCAAGAATTTTTGAGGAGTTTTGCATCAAAAACCACGTCCATTATTTCGTTCTTATACCGAACGCTCCTTCCGGTTCGTTGCTTCCCCTGTCACAAACGCCTTTCATTCGCACGTTCGATGGACATAGAATAAATCCCGGTGCTGCCAAGTGGCGGCGCGGGATAGGAAAGGGTGGGAACTTCTGGGGGGAAGGGGAATCAGAAAAAATGGGTACAGAATCAGAGACGAAATCCAGAGAACAGGGATTGGCCACCACCGCCTTGCATACCGGTCGCGAGACCACGCCGGAGCGGGAGAACAGTCCGCCTGTGTTTCTGACATCGAGTTTTCGTTTCGACTCGGCGGAACAGGCGCGGGCGGTCTTTGCCGGAGAGGAGGAGGGCAATCTTTACAGCCGGTTCACCAATCCCACGGTCGCCATGTTCGAAGAGCGGGTCGCCGCTTTGGAAAAGGCCGAACACGCCGTGGCCACGGCATCGGGCATGGCGGCGGTGACTCTGGTCTTTCTGTCGCTGTTGTCGTCCGGGGAGCATGTGGTGATCAGCCGTTCGGTCTTCGGTTCGACCACCAACATTGCCAATACGCTCCTGAAGCGCATGGGGATCGGGGTCTCCCGGGTGGCCCTGTCGGATCTGGCAGCCTGGGAGGCGGCGATCACACCCGCCACGCGGATGTTTTTCCTCGAAACCCCGGCCAATCCCACCCTGGAAATGGTCGATCTGGCCGCGCTGACCGCGCTGGCGCACCAGAAGGGGATTCTGGTGGTGGTGGATAACGTGCTCTGCACCCCCTGTTTGCAGCGTCCTTTGGCCTTGGGAGCGGATCTGGTGGTCCATTCGGCGACCAAATACATGGATGGCCAGGGCCGGGTGCTGGGCGGGGTGATCGCGGGTGGCCGCAAGCTCCTGATGGATCATGTCTATCCCATGCTGCGCAACACCGGGGCTTCGCTGTCGCCGTTCAACGCCTGGGTGCTGTTCAAGGGATTGGAAACCCTGCCGTTGCGCATGGAGCGCCATTGCGACAATGCCGAACGGGTGGCGGCTCATCTGGCGGCCCGTCCGGAGCTGGCCGGAGCCGTGCTTTATCCCGGTCTGCCCGACCATCCCCAGCGGGCGTTGGCGGCCCGTCAAATGCGTCGTTTCGGAGCCATCGTCTGTCTGGATCTGGGCAGCCGGGCGCGTGCCCATCGTTTCATGGACGGGCTGGAACTGGCCATCATCACCGCCAATCTGGGGGACAGCCGCACCCTGACCACCCATCCCGCCACCACCACCCACGCCAAACTCACCGGGGCCGAACGGCTGGCTGCCGGGATCGGCGACGGGTTGGTGCGCTTTTCCATTGGCCTGGAGGATGTCGAGGATATCCTGACCGATCTGGACCAGGCGTTGGCGCGTTCGGCCTCTTAGCACTTTTCGTTCTGAACGTTTGGCAAGGGTTGCACCTGCATGCGCCTTGAGTCATCTTAGGGGGGCCAAGGTGATCCCGTTCACCTTCCATTCCATCGCGATTAGGGAGAAAAAAAACATGGCAGATCCGATTCGTGTGGCGGTGACCGGTGCCGCCGGTCAAATCGCCTACAGTGCGATTTTTCGTCTGGCCTCTGGTGCCGTCTTCGGTCCGGACCAACCGGTGCATTTGAGCTTTCTGGAAATCACGCCCGCCATGAAGGTGCTGGAAGCGGTGATGATGGAGCTGGATGACTGTTCCTTTCCCACCCTGGTCGGCATGGAGATGTCGGATCAGGCGGAACAGGCTTTCGACGGGGTCAACGCCGCCCTGCTGATCGGTTCGCGTCCCAGAGGACCGGGCATGGAGCGTGCGGATCTGATCCGGGTCAATGGTCCGATCTTCGTGGGTCAGGGCAAGGCGCTCAACCGGGCCGCCTCTGACGTGCGGGTGGTGGTGGTGGGCAATCCCTGCAACACCAACTGCCTGATCGCCATGAGCAACAGCGATGTGCCCAAGGATCGTTTTTCGGCCATGATGCGTCTGGATTATAATCGTGCCAGAACCATGCTGGCCAAGAAAGCCGGCGTGCCGGTCGATGCCGTGACCAATCTGGCGGTGTGGGGCAACCATTCCAACAATCAATATCCCGACTTCGAAAATGCCCGCATCCAGGGACGTCCCCTGTCCGAGGTGATCACCGACGAAAGCTGGCTCAAAGAGACCTTTGTGCCCGATGTGCAGACGCGCGGCGCCGTGGTCATCAAGGCGCGTGGCTCCTCCAGCGCCGCATCCGGCGCCATTGCCGCCCTGGATCACCTGATGTCGTTGCGCACGCCGACTCCCGCCGGAGACTGGTTCGTGGCCGCCGTGCTGTCGGCGGGTCAATATGGTGTGGATCCGGGGTTGGTTTTCGGTTATCCTTTGCGTGTCAAAGGAGAAGGGTGGGAAGTGGTGGACGGACTCACCCTCTCGCCCTGGGCGCAGGCCAAGTTCGACAACGTGCTCAATGAATTGCGCCAGGAGCGCGAAGTGGTCAAGGATCTGCTGTAGGATTGCGCGGGTACGGGAGCGTCTAATGAAATACGTCATCTTTCTGGGGGACGGCATGAGTGATCGTCCCCTGGAGGCCCTGGATGGTCGCACGCCTCTGATGGCTGCCCGCACCACCAACCTGGATCGCATGGTGCGTGACGGGGTGGGGGGGTGGACCCTCAATACGCCGGACGGGTTTTATCCGGGGAGCGATGTGGCCAATCTGGGGGTGCTCGGCTACGATGTGACCCAAAGCTACACGGGTCGCAGTCCCCTGGAGGCGGCTGCCATGGGGGTGGAGTTGGGGCCGGATGACGTGGCGTTCCGATGCAATCTGGTGACGCTCGGCGGTGATTTCTCTCTGATGGAGGATTTTTCCGCCGAGCATATCTCTTCGGCTGAGGCGGCGCAGATCATCGACACCTTGAACGAGCGGCTGGCCTCGGAGCAGTTCCGGTTTTATCCGGGGGTGAGTTATCGTCATTTGCTGGTGTGGCGTCATGGGGGGGATCGGTTGACCAGTCGTCCTCCTCACGACATCACCGATCGTCCCATTGCCGGTGCCACGCCCGAGGGGGAGGATGCGGCCCCCATCGAGGCGTTGATGCGGGCTTCCTGGGAATTTCTGGCCGATCATCCGGTCAATCAGGCGCGGGTGGCCCAAGGCAAGCGACCGGCCAATTCCATCTGGTTGTGGGGGCATGGGCGGAAACCGGCTTTGCCCCGTTTCAGCGACCGGTTCGGCAAAACGGGCGGAATCATTTCCGCCGTCGATCTGATGCGGGGCATCGCGGCCCACATCGGGTTTGACGTGTTGCATGTGCCGGGTGCCACGGGTTGGATCGATACCGATTACGAAGGCAAGGCGCGGGCCTGTCTGGAGGGGTTGGAGCAGCGGGATCTGATGTTCGTGCATGTGGAGTCCCCGGACGAGGCCGGGCATGCGGGGCGTCTGGATTACAAATTGCAGGCGATCGAGGATTTCGATGCCCGTCTGGTGGGTCCGGTCCTGGAGGCCTTGGCGGCGCGTGGTCCGTTTCGCGCGTTGGCGCTGCCCGATCATCCCACGCCCCTGGTGACCAAGACCCATGATCCGGGTCCGGTGCCTTTTGCCCTGTTTGGTCATGGCATCGTGCCGGACACCAACACGGCCTACGACGAGAAATTGTTGCAGACCGGATCCCTGACCTTTGCGCCCGGCACCGAATTGATGCCCTTTTTCCTGCGGCACGGTCTGTAAAGCGCGCGGGGCCGCGATCCCATCCATTGAAAGAAAAGAAGGGGCCTGGGGGATTCTTCCCCCAGGGTTTTGACTT
>JADFWP010000005.1:0-63626 GCA_015234115.1 Magnetococcales bacterium | reverse complement strand
CATCCATTGAAAGAAAAGAAGGGGCCTGGGGGATTCTTCCCCCAGGGTTTTGACTTTGCCTTTAAAAATAAAAATTTTAAAAATATTTTGTTTTTAAAGGCTAAAGTCAAAACCCTGGGGGAAGAATCCCCCAGACCCCTTCTTTTTTTTTAATGGTTTGCTTCAGAGAGGAAAGGGTGTTCGTTCAAGAGTGCGCCGGCAAAAATCCGCCAGCCCGGATGATCCGCCACCAACCGCGCCACCGCCTGTTCCGCCTGCCCGCTGTCGGCAAACAATCCCACCACCGTCGAACCACTCCCCGACATCACCGCCCCCCTGGCGCCAACCCCCAGCAGCGCCGCATGCGCCACACCAATCCCCGGCATCAATTCCAAAGCCGGCAGCGTCAGATCGTTTTCCAACCACAAGGCCAGATCCTCACCCGCCCGGGGCAGACCCAACGGCTCCGGACGACACGGAAACCGCCCGTCCAAGGCCTGAAACACCCGCCGGGTGGCCAACCCCTCTCCCGGAAACACCACCACGCACGTCCCGGTCAACGGCGTCGGCAACGGGGTCAGCCGTTCGCCCACTCCGCCCACCAACGCCGCCTCTCCTCCCAGGAAAAAGGGCAGATCCGCCCCCAGTTTCAACCCCAGCGCCATCAACTCCGACCGTCCCAGCTGCACATCCCACATCCGGTTCAGAGCCAGCAGGGTCAAGGCCGCATCCGACGAGCCTCCCCCCAACCCGGCACCATCCGGAATGTGCTTCACCAGGCGCAACCGCGCCCCGCGTTTCACACCCGCAACCTGCGCCAACAACCGGGCGGCACGCAGCACCAGATTCTCCTCCGGCAAGGCCGTGACCGCAGGCTCACAGTGCAATTCCAATCCCTCCGGGAGCGGCGTGATTTCCAGGATGTCGTACAAGGGAAAGAAAAACATGAGAGATTCAAGCAGATGATAACCATCCGCTCTCCGGCCCACGACCCGCAAGGTCAGATTCACCTTGGCCGGGGCCAGGAAACGCCGGTTCACGGCTTGTGCTCCAGGGCGGGACGGGAGAGGGTGAAGCCTTGCGCCACCGCCTGATCAAAAGCGTCTTCAGCCAGTCCGGTGAGCGGGAAACGCCACGCATTCACGATCCACTCCAGACGCACTTTCGGCTTTTCCAGAGTGACCAGAATCCGTTCCGGCATCAGCAACCCCCCATCGATATTTTTGGCAGGATCGGGCCAGGTGTAGACCACATGATACGCCGCACTGAAACGCGGTCGGCCAGAGCGCTCCAGAATCCGTCCATCCGCAGGATCCAGCCGCAACTGCTCGCCGTCGCGCGTCGTGACCGCCACGCCGTTCGGCTCCAGGGAAAGTTGACCGGTCAGCGGCAACAACCCCTCGGCCCGCGCCATGATCACCTGGAAAAAACGACCCGGAGGAATCGGCACGCCCAGCAGATAATGCAATCCTTCGGAACTGGCGGGCACTTCGATCACGCTGCGGCTCTCCGGATCGACCCAGCGCAACCGGTTGTCGCGGGTGATCAACTCTGCCGCCACCTGCCGGAAGGGGCCATAAGCCCGCAGTCGGACCCGATCCGGGCCGCTGCCCAACAGATCGATGCGGTTGCGTCGTTCCTGGTCCGGGGTTTCCAGATCCAGCACCCCATCGACCGCCCAATGCAAGGGACGATAGCGACGGGCAGACTGATCGACCTGATAGCGTCCGACAATCAATTCAGCCGGGAGCGTCCGGGCCGATCCGAACCAGCCCGAAAACCCGGACATCTCCGGCACAGTGGAACAGGCCGTGACCATCAATCCGGCCCACAACGCCATCCCGATCCGCGCCAACCGGCTCCAGGGGGCGCGGTTCAACGGGTGGCGCCGCCGATTGCGGTCCCTGTGCCAGAGCGATCACTCGACGACCCGCTGGCATCGATGCTCCTGGTTCCGGCATCGCCCGATTGTCCGGTACGTTCGATCTTGAGTCGCAACGTCTCGTTGCCGGTATCGAGTTCCAGCGCCTGACGCCATACGGTCAAAGCCTCCTGGATGCGCCCGGAGGCGGCCAGCACATCTCCGAGATGTTCCCGGATCGTCGGATCCTTTGGTTCCATGCGCACGGCCTCGCGCATCCGGGTCAAAGCCTCTTCGAGCCGGTTCATCCGGAACAGCACCCAACCCAGGCTGTCGAGAATGAAGCCATCCCCCGGAGCCAGTTGCGTGGCCTTGAAGATCAGTTTATGGGCATCTTCAAGTTTTTCGTTCCGATCGGCCCAACTGTAACCGAGATAATTCAGGGCATGGACATCTTCCGGATTTTTGTCGATGTATTGCCGCAGATCCTGTTCGGCTTCGGGCCAGCGTTTCAGTTTGTCGAGGGCCATGGCGCGATTGAACAGAAAACGGCTCTGATCCGGGGCCAGATGCAGCCCTTTGGAAGCGGCATCCACGACGGCGCCATAATCCTCTTCCTGCAACAGAATGACCGACAAGGCGAGCAGCACCTCGATGCGATCCGGGAAGAGGGCGTTCAGATCGCGCAAGCGAACCACCGCCTCCTTGCCTTTTTTCTCGTAGGCATCGAGGAAGGCGATGCGCACCTGGGCTTCGATGTAGAACGGCTCTTCGCGTTTGATCGGCTCATAGGCGGCGCGGGCCTCCTTGATGCGCTCCAACGCCTCCAGGGATTGACCGATATAGTAGGCCACGCCGCTGTTGCCGGGACGGGCCGCCTCGGCGAGTCGCAACTCCTGCAAAGCCTCTTCGTACTGGCGTTGGCTCATCAGGATCAGCGCCGAAGTCAGGCGGGCCTGGACACTGCCGGGGGAGAGACGGGCAATGGTGCGGAACTCCTCCAGAGCTGCGGCCCGTTCCTCCTGAGTGAGCAGCAGCCGACCCAACCGGCTGTGGATGGTTTCGCTCTCCGGATTGCGCGCCAGGAATGCCCGGTAGATGGTCTCGGCCTCTTTGGGACGGTCCAGCTCCTGCAAGGCGGCGCCGAGCGCCAGCACCGGTTCGAGCTGATCCGGCGCCTGTTTGCGCGCCTTGCGGAAATATTCCAGGGATTTTTTGAGATCGGACAGATGCACATAGGCCCGTCCCAGGGCCAGATTGGCTTTCCAGGCCACTTCCGGCTTGTGCATCAGCGGTGCCAGCGCGTTTTTGGCGCGACCGGGATCTTTCAGGCGTCCGTAGATCTGCGCCAGCATCAGACGCGCGGAGAGGTGATCCGGATTTTTCTTCAGGAGCAGTTCGTACTGGGTGGCCGCTTCCGGAAATTTTTCCAAGGCGTTGAGCAGTCCGGCCAGCAGCAGGCGGGCTTTGGAATTTTCCGGATCCAGTTCCACCGCTTCGCGGGCATGACGCAACGCCACGCCGAGATCCCCGCGCTGGGTGGCCAGATGGGCCACGATCAACCGGGCTTCGACCGATTTGGGATCCCCTTCGGCCACGCGGATAAAGGCCTTTTCCGCCTCTTCCCAGCGTCGGTCGCCCATCATCATGTGGCCCAGCACATAATAATAATAGACGCCATCGGCAATCGGCTTGCCGGCGGATGGTTCTTCCGGAGTGGCGTTTGGCGGGGCGGCGGGCGCAGTGGCCGGGGGGGTCGGCGCAACCGGCGTGTCACGCGCCGCCTCTGCGGTTGCCTCCTGGGAAACCGTGCCCGTGGCCACACATCCCGCCAGGGCCAAACCCATGACCGGTCCCACCCATCCCAATCGGATCCACTGCATCCGTTTGTCTCCACCCGCCGATTGTTTCATCACCCAATGCCTCCGCGACTGGCGACCCTGAGGATCAGTCACCAGGAAGCCACGATCTCCTCCATGAGGCGCATTGCCCGGAATCGCACGACGCAATTTTTTTCAGAAATGCGCGCGTGCGAAACCAGTGCTTTTGGGCACCCTGGATGGATTCATGATTTTTTTATAATGATTTCAAGGTAAACGCCGTGAGATAACCGCCATGGACATCGTGCGGGAAAATCCTTTGCGACCCACCGGACATCAGCTTAGCACACTTCCCGGTTGCTTTCCAGAGGCTCTTTCAAAAAGAGCAAAAATTACCCGTTCGTCTGGCCTTGTCCTTCCAGGCCGCAAATCTCGGCGATCAGGGCAGGCAGATCGAGGTCGTACATGCGGGCCACATCGGCCAGGGTATCGACCTCGGAGGCCAGACACTCGCCGCAATCGATCCCCTTGAGCGCCAGGAGCCTGGACAGTCCCGGATGTTCCCGCATCAATTGGGCCATGTTTTTTCCCACATCAATACAAGCCATTTCCCCCTCCATAGATGGTCCTGAATTCTCCTGAGCCTTCACGCACCCGGTGCTGCTGACAGACTTGTCATCAGGGTTTCATTGTGCCATCGTGGAGGCGGTCGAAGCAACCACTTCGTTGCGTTATTGGGGAACTCCCGCAAGAGAGGACCACGGTGGGGAGGTGAGGGGGTGTTCCTCCCCCGTCAGGCAAGCGAGTCGCTGCGTATTCCCATGTCATCGGCAGGTACTTCAGGCGCAGCCCCCTTCACGTTTTTTCATAATCAGTAAAGAACAATGAAGAAAATTCCAAATATTGAGAACCGGTCATCCCTCTTGAGCCACATCGGTCTGCTGCTGGTGATCTTGACGACGCTCACCGGCTGCACTGCCGGAGGGGAAAAGGAGAGCGCCGCGCCCACCGAAATCAAGCGCTATTATTGGCCCATGCCGCCGGAGCAGCCCCGGTATGTCTGGGAAACCGTGCTGCGGACACCAGGGGATGTGGAGTGGCGCAAGGACAAGGAGGTGGATCTGCTCCGGAAAGTCACCGGAGAAGCCTCTCCGTCCCGCAAGGTGTTCCAAAAGCCGGTGCGGGTGGCTGCCGCGCAGGGACGCATCTATGTCAGCGATTCCATGGCTCGGGTGATTCATGTCTTCGATGCGGCGCGACGACGTTATTTTCAGTTTGGCGGGCGTCTCGAAGGCAAGCTCTCCCAACCGCTGGGCGTGGCCATTGATCGGGTCGGACAGGTTTATGTCGTTGATTCTCAACAAAAAGTGATTATCGTGTACGACCCGTTCGGCTTGTGGGTCCGCACCCTCGGCGAAAAAAGCGGCATGGTGCGACCCGGCGGCATCGCCGTCAGCCCTGGTGGCGACCGGATCTATGTCACGGACCGCGATCCGAAAGACGGTGCCCATCATGCGCTCTGGATCTTCGATGCGGAGGGGCGTGTGGTGCACAAAATCAGCAAACGCGGAAGCGGAGAGGGGGAACTCTCCTATCCTTCCGATGTGGCCGTGGGTCCGGATGGACGGGTGTTCGTGCTCGACTCCGGCAATTTCCGGGTTCAGATCTTTGATCGGGAAGGGAAATTCCTCGCCAAATGGGGACAGGTCGGGCGGGGATTGGGACAGTTCGCCCGCCCACGGACCCTGACCGTGGACCAGAAGGGGCTGGTTTATGTGGTGGACGGCTCCTTTGTCAACATCCAGGTTTTCACCGACGAAGGGGTGTTGCTGTTGCCGCTCGGCGACCGGGGCAAAGAGGATGGACCGGCCCTGTTCTCTTCACCCGCCGGCGTCGCCAGCGATGAATCGGGACGGGTTTACATCGTGGATCAATGGTTTGGCAAGGTCGAAGTGTTGCGCGCCCTCTCCGACCAGGAGGGGCAGGCGATCCAGAAAGGGCAACCTCTCCCAACCATCGTGCGCAAGCCGTGAATATTGGAAGCCAAATTGCAACATCCTGGATCAAGGCCGGGCCGCACCTCCTGGGCTGATCGGATAACAGGATGATTTTGCACATTTCATTGAGGCATCCACCATGGATACCCCGTTTTCCGGATCCTCCGGACTTCCAAAAACGAGAATCAATCACATGCCTCTGGCAGGCTGGCTGTTCATGGTGGTCGCAACCCTCGCCAGCGTGGCCATGGCCGCCGACTACCCGACCAACTTCAGCAACATCGGCGGCATCTCCAACTCCCGCCACAACCTGACCCAATCCACCGCCGGGGTGAGCGGCGCCATGATCACGGTGCGCAACAACTATGGCGAGGTTTGCGTCTACTGTCACACCCCCCACGGCGCCAATACCGAAAACATCACGGCCCCGCTCTGGAACCGCACCTTCAAAGCCAACACCTACCAGACCTATGACCAGATGGGCACCCCCTCTCTGACCGCCACGGTCAACGCCCCCGGAGTCAACTCCCTGGCCTGCCTCTCCTGCCACGATGGCACCGTGGCCGTGGACTCGATCATCAACATGCCCGGTTCCGGACAATACAACGCCGCCAGCAGAACCAGCCATCAGGAGGCTTTTCTCGACTCCTGGAGCGGAACCGGATCCTCGACCACCTCGACCAAACACCATGCCCTGGCCGCCACCTCTCCCGGCGGCGGCGTCGGCTGCCTAGCCTGCCACAGCGGTCCCGACGGCCCGGAGGTGGCCACCGATTTCACCGTATTTTCCATTGGGACCGACCTGCGCAACGATCACCCCGTGGGCATCGATCTGCCCACCTCTCGGGTGGGCAGGGATTTCATCGCCCCCACGGTCACCCTGGATAAAATCGCCTTCTACGACCTGGACAGCGATTCCAGACCCGATCCCAACGAGGTCCGTTTCTACAAGACCGGCAGCACCTATCGCGTGGAATGCGCCTCCTGCCACGATCCGCATGGCGTGGCTCCCGCAGGCGGCGCACCCATCAACGCCACTTTTCTGCGCATCAGCAACACCAGCAGCGCCTTGTGTCTCACCTGTCACGCCATGTGACTCACAAAAACCTTGCCTTCCCGGAGAAACCGTGCGAAACTTTTTGATTGGATCAGCCTTACTTGGATTTCAACCCTCTTCGCCACTCCCGGGAGAGTATTCGTGACGAGAAAATTGACTCTGGGGGGAAAAGCCCCGCAAATCGGTTACAAGGTCTCCCATTCCCACCGGAGGACCAAACACGCCTGGTTGCCCAACATCCAGAAACGTGCCCTGTTCAGCATGGCCCTGGGCCAAAGCTTCAGCATGACCCTGACCACCGAAACCATCCGCTCCGTGGACAAGGCCGGTGGACTGGACAACTACCTGATGCAAATCTCCGCAGAGGGACTCAACGAGCCGATGCGTCGCCTTCAGGCCCGCATCCGCGAACAGGTCGCCCGCACCCCAAGCGCGGACTGACACCCTGTCGGAAACCCTGCCGGAAACTCCCTGCGCATGCGTTTTGACTTTGCTCGAAACGCATGCGCAGGAAGAAAGTTCAATTGCGACTTCCACGCATGCCCATCTTTCCCCCCCCATCATGCCAAGTTTCTGTTCAACCTGAAGTGCATTTTCTGGGCACGCACAGGTCATGGTGACAGTATTGAAAAGAAAGAAGGGGTCTGGGGGATTCCTCCCCTAGGGTTTTGACTTTGAACAAAAAATTTCTAAGAATATTTTGTTTAAAGTCAAAACCCTGGGGGAGGAATCCCCCAGACCCCTTCTTTTTTTTCAATATTTTCAGCACTCACTGCGCCACGGCAGAGGCGCGCATCTCCCGGATCACAGTCACGCGAATCTGACCCGGATAGGTCATCTCGTTTTCCAGCCGGGTGGCAATCTCGCTCGCCAAAGTCATGGCCCCCTCATCCTTGACCCGATCATAAGCGACCATCACCCGCAACTCCCGCCCGGCCTGAATGGCAAAAGCCTTCTCCACCCCCGGAAATTCCATGGCCACACTTTCCAACTGCTCCAGCCGCTTGATATAGGTTTCGACATTCTCGCGCCGCGCACCCGGACGGGCCGCCGAAAGGGCATCCGCCGCGTTGATCAGGGGACCATAAACCGAAGTCGGTTCGATATCGAAATGATGCGACCAGATGGCGTTCACCACCACCGGATGCTCCTTGTACTTCTTGGCATACTGCCCGCCGATCACCGCATGGGATCCCTGAATCTCGTGATCCACCGCCTTGCCGATGTCGTGCAGCAATCCGCAACGCCTGGCCATGTTGAAATCCAATCCCAACTCCTCGGCCATCATGCCGGCAAAACGAGCCACCTCCACCGAATGGGACAACACATTCTGGGTATAGGAGGTGCGAAACTTCAAGGTGCCCACCAGCTTGACGATATCCGGATGAATCCCGGTCAATCCCAGTTCAAAGACCGCCCGCTCTCCGGCCTCGCGGATTTCGTTGGCCACGTTCTTTTCCGCCTTGCGCACCACACTTTCGATCCGGGCCGGATGGATGCGCCCGTCGGTGATCAACTCTTCCAACGCCTGCCGCGCCACCTGACGCCGCACCGGATTGAACCCGGAAATCACCACCGCCTCGGGGGTGTCGTCGATGATCAGATCACATCCCGTGGCCGCTTCCAGCGCGCGGATGTTGCGCCCCTCGCGACCGATGATCCGCCCCTTCATCTCCTCGGAGGTGATCGCCACCACGGTCACGGTGCGATCCACGACAAACTCGCCGGCCAGACGCTGAATCGCGCTTCCCATGATCTCCTGGGCCTTGCGATCGGCATTCTCTTTGGCTTCGTCCTCGGCGCGCTTCATGAAGTTGGCCGCTTCGCGCCGCACCTGCTCTTGCAACCCCTCCATCAACTGCCCCTTGGCCTGCTCGGAGGTCAACCCGGCCACCTCCTCCAGCCGCCGATGAATCGCCTCTTCCTGCTGCTGACAGGCCTCCTTGCGGGTTTCCAGGGTGCGCGCCTCCTGCTCCACCTGATTGCGGCGCCGGTCCACATCCCGTTCCCGCTGATCGAGCTGATCGAACTTGCGATCCAACTGCTCTTCACGCTTGTCAAAACGCTGTTTCAGGCGATCCAGCTCCTCCTGCCGGTCGCGGAACTGCTCCTTCAACTGCTCCTCGATCCGGATGCGCTCGGTCTTGGCCAACAATTTCGCTTCGCGCTCGGCAGCCTCGGTCTTCTCCTCGGCCCCGCGCAGCATGAGTTGAATACGCTCTTCCCGCTCCTGGAACGCGCGCACCTGCTGACGACGCGACTGCTGCATCAAAAACCAGGGAACCGCAGCACCCAGCGCAACCCCCAACAACAACATCAGGATTTCCATTCCCAGAAACCTTTCAGAGTCTTCCAACCGGCAGCCAGAACCCGGCAAAGACCCGCTAGAGTCAACAAAGCTCCTTCAAGCGCAAGCGAACAGACCCTGTTCGGTCACCACCCATCCCATGGGGATGTCGTGCGGCTCGCGGGGCAAGGAGGGCACTTCCTGGAAGCCATACGCCAAACCCACCCGAATCGTGGCAGACAACCCACCGGAAGCGGCCAGGGCGCGATCAAAATATCCACCACCGAATCCCAGACGATATCCGGCGCGGTCAAAACCAACCAATGGCAAAAAGAGGAGATCCAACTCGGCAATCTCCCGCACCGGGGTATCCGGAACCACCACGGGTTCCGGGATGCCATACGCACCGACACGCACAGGATCGTTCGGACGAAACGCGACAAAACGCATGGTACGGGTGGTTTGATCCACGACGGGCAAAAAACACTCCTGGCCGGTCTGCGCGGCCTCGTGGATAAGAGAGGTGGGATCCACTTCGTTGTCAACAGGAAGGTACAACCCGATCAGGCGTGCCCGTTGATAAAAAGGAGCCTGCACGACATGACGCACGATGGCATGCGAGCATTCCGCCACCTGACGGGCAGACAAGGCACTGCGCGCGCTGCGCAGGCGTTGACGCCATGTGGCTTTGGTCTCATCCATAAGCGTTGTGCAAACCACTCGTCCATGCCATGCAAATACCCCCGCCTGTGCCGTGGGATGACACTCTCTGAACCCTTTTGTCAAGGTGGACCCGTGAATAACTGCTTTTGCGAAACCCCACACATGGAGGTGGCAGCCACAGTCAGGGCGCGGTTCCCAGGTTCATAAGTTATCGGCTCAGGAGGATGCGCTCCTCACGAACACCGCAGGGGTGGATGACCGGGTTGTTCATCCCTTGAGCAATTGATCGCTTTGGGCAATCAATCCGCTGATCTTTTTGTGTGCCTCTTCCGATTGCGCAGTCGTTCGGCGTTGATATTGCAGGAAATCATCTGCAATTTTGAGCGCACCCATAATGGCCGTGCGTTCGCTGGACGCCGTATAGGACTCCTGCGCCACCTGGCCCATGGTCTCATCGACATAGTGGGCCAGTTCGCGGACATAATCGCCGCTGGTCCGGGATTTCAGTTTGAAAACCTGACCACGTATGCGAACTTCGAAGGTCTCAGACATGGTTCCCGGATCCGGAAGGGGCGCGAACGCCTCTCCTTATGAATCCAATTCCTCGTACCGGACCAGCAATCCTTCGATTCTGGCGATGACTCCGGCTTTTTCCTGCTCCAGGCCGTCCTGCCGTTCCTGGAGTTGCAACACCTGGGTTTCCAGGTCGGAGATCGTACCTTTCTGTTCGGCAACCCGATCGTTGAGCGTGGCGATCTGTTCGCGCTGCTCACGGATCGTCCTGGCCATTTCGTTCCAGCGATGTTCCAGATCCGCCAGGGAGGTGGCCAGTTTGTTTTCGTGATCCTGCATCGATCCGTTCATGGTGTCTGTCACGAGTCCCTTCTTGAAAATAAAGTTGCCGACACGATTTCACACTTTGATTGCGATAGTAAAGAACCAGCCAGCCCGTGTCAAGGCCGACCACACGCAATCACGCCAAAACCGACTCGCCGCCGCGCAACCAGCCATCCACGGCCACGGCCGCCCGCCGTCCGCCATCGATGGCCTTGAGCACCAACGATTGTCCGGTGGCCATGTCGCCTGCGGCAAAGATGCCGGGCTGGCTGGTCATGAAATTGGCATTGACCAAAACATTGCCCCGCGCATCCAACGCCACGCCCAACCCCTCCAGCAGACCGCTCCTGACCGGATGGAGGAATCCCATGGCCAACAACACCAGTTCGGCTTCCAGGAAGAATTCCGAACCCGCAATCTCGCGCATGCTCGGGCGTCCACCGCCCTCCTGCTCGGCCCAGTGGAGCTTGACGCACTGGACGCCCCGCACCCGGCCATCCGGCCCGCCATCGAACGCGCGGGTCTGGATGCTCCAAAGCCGTTCGCACCCCTCCAGATGGGAGGTGGAGGTACGCAGCACATTGGGCCACATGGGCCAGGGCGTCTCGGGCGCACGATCCTTGGGGGGACGGGGCAGCAGTTCGAGTTGGGTGACGCTCGTTGCTCTCTGACGAATCGAGGTGCCCACGCAGTCGGCTCCGGTATCCCCGCCGCCGATCACCACCACCCGCCTGCCCTCGGCCAGAATCTCCTGGGCCGCCGGAATCGGCGTGCCATGAACCCGACGGTTCTGCTGGGCCAGAAAATCCATGGCAAAATGGACCCCGGCCAGCCCCCGACCGGCAATCGGCAAATCACGGGGCTGCTCGGCCCCCCCCGTGAGCAGAATGGCCTCGAAATCGGCCCGCAATGCCTCGACCGGCAGATCCACCCCCACATGCACGCCGGTGCGAATGGTCAACCCTTCGGCGATCATCTGCTCCAGACGCCGGTCGATCACCGACTTTTCCAGCTTGAAATCGGGAATCCCGAAACGCAACAACCCGCCAGCCCGCTCGTTTTTTTCAAACAACGTGACCGCATGACCGGCACGGGTCAATTGCTGGGCCGCAGCCAATCCGGCTGGTCCGGAGCCGATCACGGCCACGGTTTTCCCGGTGCGCTCCGTTGGCGGCAGAGGTTTGATCAGGCCACGGGCAAACCCCTCCTCGGTCACGGTGCGCTCGATTTCGCGAATCGTCACCGGCTCGCGGTTGATCCCCACCACGCAGGCCGCCTCGCACAAGGCCGGGCAGACCCGACCGGTGAACTCGGGGAAGTTGTTGGTGCGATGCAACGTGTTGACCGCCTCCTCCCAACGCCCCCGATAGGCCCAATCGTTCCACGAGGGGATCAGATTGTGCAGCGTGCAGCCGTTGTGGCAAAACGGAATGCCGCAATCCATGCAACGCGAAGCCTGATCCCGCAACTTCTCGACAGGAAAAGCCTGATACAGTTCCTTCCAGTCCTGCACCCGCTCCCCCACCGGGCGCGGCCTGGGGGTCTCCCGTTCCACTTCCATGAAACCCTTGATATTACCCATTGGCCGCTTGCTCCCGCTTGTTCTGTTCCTCCAGCACGCGCCGATATTCATGGGGCATCACCTTGACGAACGACCTCAAGGCCGCATCCCAATCCTTCAGCAACCGCGCGGCCACCTGACTGTCGGTATGTCGCGCATGCTCTTCCACCAGGGTCTTGAGCCGTTCCTGATCCTCCACGGAGTCCACCGGTTCCAGAGCCACCATGGCCGTATTGCACAAGGTCGAAAAGACCCGCTTTTCGTCCAGCACATAAGCCACACCGCCGCTCATGCCGGCGGCGAAATTCCGCCCGGTTTCTCCCAGCACCACCACCAGACCACCGGTCATGTACTCGCAGCCGTGATCCCCGACCCCCTCGACCACCGCCTTGGCGCCGGAGTTGCGCACCGCAAACCGTTCGCCCACCACGCCGCGCATGAAGGCTTCGCCCCCCGTGGCCCCGTACAGCAGGGTGTTGCCGGCAATGATGTTCTCTTCGGCCACGAGCCGGGATTTGGGATGAGGCCGGATGACGATGCGTCCCCCCGACATCCCCTTGCCCACATAGTCGTTCGCCGCCCCGTCCAGGATCAACGAAACGCCCTGCACGTTGAAGGCGCCGAAGCTCTGTCCGGCCACCCCTTCGAAGTGACACTTGATGGTCCCGCGCGGCAAGCCCCCCAGCCCGAACAGCCGGGAAATCTCCCCGCCCAGCATGGCGCCCACCGCCCGGTCGGTGTTCTGAATGGGCAGACGAATCTCGATCGGTCGCAGATTCTCGAAAGCCCGCGCGGCCAGATCGAGCAACTGGTGATCGAGCACCTTGTCGATGCCATGATCCTGGGGCTGGATGCAGCGCGTGGCCACATTCGACGGCGCATCGGGGATTTTCAGCAGTTCCGAGAAATCCAGCCCTCTGGCCTTCCAGTGGCTCACCGCCTCGCTGACCAGCAGATGATCCGACTGGCCGATCATCTCGTCCAGGGTGCGGAAGCCCATGCGCGCCATGATTTCGCGCGCCTCGTTGGCCACGAAATAGAAATAATTGACCAGATGCTGCGGTCGTCCGGAAAACTTCTTGCGCAGTTCCAGTTCCTGGGTGGCCACCCCCACCGGGCAGGTGTCCAGATGACACTTGCGCATCATCACACATCCCGACACCACCAGCGGCGCCGTGGCGAAACCGAACTCCTCGGCGCCAAGCAAGGCCGCCACCACCACGTCGCGTCCGGTCCGGATCTGGCCATCGGTCTGGAGCCGCACCCGACCACGCAGATCGTTCAGCACCAGAGTCTGCTGGGTCTCGGCCAGTCCCAACTCCCACGGCGCGCCCGCATGTTTGATGGAACTCATCGGACTGGCCCCGGTGCCGCCATCGCCGCCCGAGATCAGGATCATGTCCGCATGCCCCTTGGCCACACCCGCGGCCACGGTGCCGACTCCGACTTCGGAGACCAGCTTGACCGAAACCCGCGCCCTGGGATTGACGTTCTTCAGATCGAAGATCAACTGCGCCAGATCCTCGATGGAGTAGATGTCGTGATGGGGCGGCGGGCTGATCAGGGTCACGCCCGGCGTGGTATTGCGCACCCGGGCAATGGTCTCGGTGACCTTGTGACCCGGCAATTGTCCCCCTTCGCCTGGCTTGGCGCCCTGAGCGATCTTGATCTGCATCTCGTCGGCATTGGCCAGATAGTGGCTCGACACGCCGAAACGGCCCGCCGCCACCTGCTTGATGGCACTGCGCGCCAGATCCCCGTTGGGACGCGGCTTGAACCGCTCCGGATCCTCGCCCCCCTCGCCGGTGTTGGAACGTCCGCCGAGCCGGTTCATGGCAATGGCCAGAGTCTCGTGCGCCTCCTTGGAGATGGAACCATAGGACATGGCCCCGGTCACGAACCGCTTGACAATCTCCGAAGCCGGCTCGACTTCGCTCAAGGACAAAGGCTCCTCGGCCTCCTTGAGCGCAAACAAACCGCGCAGGGTGCAATGGGCGCGATCCTGTTCGTTGATGAGCCTGGCAAACTCCTTGTAAAGCCCATAATCGTCGTTGCGGGTGGACTGTTGCAGCTTGGAGATGGTATCCGGGGTCCACATATGCCGCTCGCCGTCGTGGCGATACTTGTAATCTCCGCCGATCTCCAGGCCATCCATCAGCACCGGCGTGGCCAGATAGGCCCGTTTGTGCCGCTCCAGGGTCTCCCGCGCGATATCGGTCAGCCCCACACCGTCAAGACGCGAGAAGGTGCCGGTGAAATAACGCTCCAGGAAGCGCCGCTTCAGACCAATCGCCTCGAAGATCTGCGCCCCGCAGTAGCTGCGCAAGGTGGAAATGCCCATCTTGGAGAAGATCTTGAGCATCCCCTTGCCCACGGACTTGACAAAATTGGTCCGGATGCCCCCGATCCCCTTGGCGGATTCGATCAGGCCGCGCGCGGCCAACTCTTCCAGAGACTCGAAAGCCAGATAGGGATTGACCGCACCCGCGCCATAACCGACCAGCAGGGCAAAATGCATCACCTCCCGCGCCTCGCCGGTTTCGACCACAAGGCTGGCCGCTCCGCGCGTGCCCGAGCGGATCAGATGATGATGCACGCTGGATACCGCCAGCAACGCCGGAATCGGCGCCAGTTCCGCCCCCACCCCGCGATCGCTCAGGATGATCAATCCCACGCCATCCGCCACGGCAGCCGAAACCGCTTCGAAGAGGCGGGTCAGAGCGTTTTTCATCCCCTCCGGACCTTCGGCAACCGGGAAAAGGGTCGAAAGGGTGCGCGCCTTGAGACCGGGACGATCCACCGCGCGCAGACTCTCCAGTTCGGCGTTGCTGAGAATGGGCTGCTCCAGCCAGATGCGCGCCATATGCTCCGGCGTCTCTTCCAGCAGATTGCCGGTGGGGCCGAGATAGGTGAACAGACTCATGACCAGCTCCTCGCGGATCGGGTCGATGGCCGGATTGGTCACCTGGGCAAAGAGCTGTTTGAAATAACTGTACAACAACACCGGACGGTCCGAGAGCACCGCCAACGCGGCGTCATTGCCCATGGAACCCACCGGCTCCTGCCCCTCCATCCCCATGGGCGCGAGAATCAAGGAGAGATCCTCTTCGGTATAACCGAAAATCCGCTGCCGCACCCGCAGAGATTCAGCCTCCACGGCCTCGGGACCACCGGCGGGCAGTTTGTTCAGGGGGGTGAGATGATCGTTGATCCATTGGCGGTAGGGCTGCCGGGAAACCATGCTCTCCTTGATTTCGGCGTCGTCGATGATGCGACCCTCGTGCAGATCGATCACGAACATCCGTCCGGGTTGCAGCCGTCCGAGTTTCACCTCCTCTTCGGGCGGGAAGGTGATGGTCCCGGCCTCGGAGGCCATGACGCACAGACCGCCTTTGGTCACCAGATAGCGGGCCGGACGCAGACCGTTGCGATCCAGGGTGGCGCCGATGTACCGGCCATCGGTGAAGGCCACGGCTGCCGGTCCGTCCCAGGGTTCCATCAAGGCGCCATGGTATTGATAAAAGGCCTTGCGCTCCTCGTCCATGTGGCGATGATTTTCCCAGGCTTCGGGGATCAGCATCATCATCGCATGGGGCAGAGAACGACCGCTGATCACCAGGAATTCCAGGGCGCGATCAAAGCTGGCCGAGTCGGAAAGCCCTTCGGGCACCAACGGAAAAAGTTTTTTGATATCCTCGCCGAACAACTCCGAAGCCAGGGCAGCCTCCCGGGCGCGCATCCAGTTGATGTTGCCGCGCAGGGTATTGATCTCGCCGTTGTGGCTGATCATGCGGAAAGGATGGGCCAGTCCCCAGGTGGGGAAGGTGTTGGTGGAGTAACGCTGATGGACCATGGCAAAGGCCGACACCAGCAAAGGATCCGACAGATCGGTATAGTAGGCGCGCACCTGTTCGGCCAGGAACATCCCTTTGTAGACCAGAGTGCGGGAAGAGAAACTGCTGATGTAAAAGGCTTTGACCTCTTCCTGACCATAGCCCATGACCGCGTTTTCCACCCGGCGCCGGATGATGTAGAGCTTGCGCTCGAACCACATGGGATCGGCATTTTCCGGACGGTTGCGCACGCCGATGAAGGCTTGCCGAATCACCGGTTCGGCCCCCTTGGCCGTATAGCCGATGCGCGCCTGACGGCTGATCGGCACATTGCGCCATCCCAGAAAAAGCTGGCCCTCCTCGGCGGTGACCTGTTCCACCAGCCGCTGGCACGAAGCCATCAGATCCTTGTCCTTGGGCAGAAAGATCATGCCCACGCCGTAGTCCCCTTCCGGAGGCAAGGGAACCGACAGTTTGTTGCCGGTCTGGGCGCGGAAAAAGGCATCCGGGATCTGAATCATGATCCCCGCCCCGTCGCCGGTGAGCGGATCGGATCCGGCTGCACCGCGATGGGTCAGGTTGACCAGGACATTGAGTCCCATACGCACCACGTCGTGTGTCTTCTTGCCGTTGATCCGGGCAACAAAGCCGACACCACAGGCGTCGTGTTCCAGTGCGGGATCATAAAGCCCCTGTTTTGCGGGCAGACCGTGATTGGCCATGATGTTTCCTTCAAAAGTCGAGACCCTGGTTTCGCAACCAAACGCAATCCAAATCGAGATTCCCACGAATCCGTCTGTCAGGATAGCAAACCGATCCGGGAGCCGTCAACCGTACTCTCTTGCAAAACCAGGGCAATCGCATTTAGATTGAATCCGTCAAGAGGCCAACCCGGAACCGAAAGAGCGCGCCATGAGCACGATCGCCCATATCACCCTGGAGAACTTCACCGCTTTTGCCGTTCTGGACCACTCTCTTTCTCCGGGCGTGAATGTCATCATCGGTGCCAATGGCACCGGCAAGACCCATCTGCTCAAGGTGCTTTACGCGGCCTGTGCAGTGACTGTGGGAGAAGATCGGGACAAGGGCTTTGCACTCAAATTGCGCAATGTATTCAATCCCTTTGAAGGACGCATGGGGCGCCTGGCGCGCCGTCTCACCACCAGCGTCACGACCAGAGGAGTCGTGACGCTGACTGGCCGTGCAAAAAAACTCTCTTTTGAATTTTCCAATCACACGGTCTTGCCGGATCGTGTGACCGTCACCGGCGAATCGGCCTGGAAAAAAAACACGCTCACCAGCGCCTACATTCCGGTCAAAGAGATGCTGGCCCATGCACCCGGTTTCCTTGCCACGACCGCCAATCGGGAAATCGCCTTTGAAGAAATCTATCCAGACATTCTCAAGCGGGCCTATCTGCCCAAACTGATGGGGCCTCCGGACAAAAACCGCCAGCGGCTGTTGACCGCTCTGCAAGAAAGCATCGAGGGCAAAGTGGTCACAAGGGGTGAACACTTTTTCCTGAAAAACCAACAGGGCAACCTGGAATTCACCCTGCTTGCCGAGGGGATGCGCAAACTGGCACTGGTCTGGTTGCTGATCCAGAACGGGACGTTGCAATCCGGATCGGTGCTCTTCTGGGACGAACCCGAGGCCAACCTGAACCCGGCACTGATGGGAAAAGTGGTCGAGGTCATTCTGGAATTGCACCGACAGGGTGTTCAGGTCTTCCTGACCACCCACAATTACGTCCTGCTGAAAGAATTTGATCTGCGTTTGCAGCATGGGGATCAAATCCACTACATGTCTTTGTGCCGCGATGATTCCGGCGCCGTGTCGGCAAATGGTGGGGAGAGTTACCTGGATCTGAATCCAAATGCCATTGCCGACACGTTCGATGCACTTTACGACCGCGAGATCAGCCGCAGTCTGGGGGGCGTTCGACCATGACCGTGCTGACCGAAGGGCATCTGCAGATCACCTTGCCTCCCGGTGTGGTCGGACGAAAATTCGACGACGCTTCCCATGGCCTGAGCCATTGCATGCAGGCGGTTGACTTCATCATTGATCTGCCGGATCAGATCTGGTTCGTGGAATTCAGAGATCCTGAAGCCGGAACCGAACCCAACCAGAAATACATCGAACAATTCCGCAGCGGCACCCTGGATCACGAACTGAAAACGAAACTCCGGGACTCCTGGCTGTATGAATGGGCTTGCGGACGAACCGGAAAACCAATCCACTTCTACGTTGTGATCGGGGCCAGCAACCTCAAGAAAGGCGATCTCCTGACCCGAACCGATCAACTCAAGAAAAAAATCCCGTTCCCGGCACCGAAAAAACGGGGATGGCATCAGACGTTCATCGCAGGCTGTCTGGTCATGAATCTGGCAACCTGGAATCAGACCTTTCCGGACTATCCAGTCCGCCGGATCCGCCCATAAGCCGGAATCCCCGATCAACTAAGGAATACGCCATGCAACCCGTCCAAGCTGGAAACATCTGGATCGATCGCCTGCCCCACGACAGCGATCTGTTGGAAGTCCTGAACGCACTCTGCCGCGCGCGCGACATCCGGCTGGGCAGGATCGAAGGATTGGGCGCCGTGCGAAAGGCCAGGTTGGGATTTTACGATCAGGCGCGTCAGGTGTATGAATTTCTTGAACTGGATCAACCGCTGGAAATCACCAACCTGGTGGGCAACGTCTCCTTGAAGGAGGGCGAGCCGTTCGTGCATGTCCATCTGACCCTGGCCGACCACGCAGGCCGGGCGTTCGGGGGTCATCTGGCGCCCGGCACCGTGGTTTTTGCCGCCGAGGTGATGATTCAGGAGTTGACCGGCGCCGAACGCCACCGGGGATGGGACGCTACCACGGGGTTGCCGCTGTGGGATCGGCCTTGAGGGGGAGTGGTGAACACGAAAAACGCAACCCGGACCAAAAAAATCCCACCCACCACTTAAAAGAGGGAACCATGCAGATCAACCTCACCCCAGACATCGAAAACTTTGCACGCGCCTGCATCGACAGCGGCCGATTCAAGAACGTCAACGAAGTGGTTGATCGCGCCATGCATCTGCTGCGGGAACAGGATCGGAAACGCAGTCAGTTCACCGCCAGTTTGCATGCCATCCAGGTGAATGCTGAACAGGAGGGTGTTTGCACGCTGGATGAAATCATGAACGGAATGGATGAGATCATCACCCAGGCTACCCAATGAAGTCGGCCCATTTCTCCAGAGAGGCGCAACGAGATATCCTGGAAGCCTCCCGTTGGATGGTCGCACGGGCCTTTCAGAAGGTCATGAAACAAGCCGCGACCACTCTGGGAGAATATCCATTGGCAGGCATGGAAAGGCCAGACCTGGTGAATCCCCCATTCAGATTTTTCGTGATCACCGGATTTCCTTATGTGATTGTCTACAATCCAACCATGACCCCTCCACTGATTTTGCGCGTTTTCCATGGAGCACGGGATTTGCCTGAACTTCTGGAAGGTCTCTGATGCTACAGAATCAAAATTCACCGTCTTCACGCATGTCCGATCTGGTGCGCGCAGAGTTTGATCGTTTCACTTTGGACAGTCTGGTCACTTTTGCCATTCGCGCCGGAATGCATGTCGAATTGCGTCTGGCCGCATGAACTGCTTATTGAAAGAGGGGAATGAACGTGGACCCGGCCACAGCCCGTCTGTCCATCGCCATCCATCCACCCGACAGGCTGCGAGATCCACTCGCGGCACTGGCCGACAAGGCCTCCTTGCCTGCTGGCTGGCGATGGCTCGCCCCGGAGACGTTGCATATCACGCTGCGTTTTTTTGGGGGATGTGCCTCTGGATCAGATTCCCTTTCTGATCCAGTCCCTTACCCCGCTCATCGACCCCCTTCCCCCATTGACGTTGCGGCTTTCCGGCTGGGGAGCCTTCCCGAACCCGACCAGGGCCAGGGCCAGGGTGTTATGGCTCGGCATCGAAGAGATCGCCACCCGTCACCTGACCACCCTGGCCGCAAAACTCGCCCATCTCCCTATCGAACCAAAGCTTATCGTGGCCAAGGATGATCTGGTTCGACATGTTCTGGTATATAACTAGGATCTACATCAGGTCGAGGGATATCTTTCCGATCCGGGTCTGACGGCGGTGATCTCGTCGGCTGAGGTTGCGGCGGTGGAACCGGTCTTGGTGCAGGTACTGGCATTGGTTCTGGCTTGGCAGACATAATCATTCTCCTTTTGGAACAAAAAACGAATCCTTCGGAAACCTCAAGTTAACCTCTTGCTCACATAATTTTTTTAATTTATTATCCTCCTTACTTTCTGGTGGTTTTATTGTAACAACTTTTGATCTGTCAAGAATTTTCCGAAACTCTTTTTGCATCTTATCATTATAACTTCCATTACTACTAATGTCAATCTTAAGCAAATCAAGATCATTATATAGAATCCTATATCCTGTTAAGGTGCTCTCTGTATCTTTTATTTTCTTAGGCAACCCGAGAAAAGGCTTTATGACTGCTATGAATGCCGAAACGCTTAACAGAATCTGCCATATTTGATGCCCATACTCACCTGTCCACACTCCCAACCCACCAACTACAGACGATGACGACGTTATAGCCAGAAGAATCTCAATTATTAAATTGATTCGCTCATGTCTAGACAATCTAATACTATAGTAGCGAATATTTAAGTCTGCTGTTCGCAATTTATCATAAACATCCCAGACAGGGTGACTGACAGACTCCATACTGATTACCTCTTTTATTTTTGCCACTATTCGACCAAACCAATCATTCATCTGTAGCTACGATTCAGATCAGAAATCAGTGTATCACAATTAAACAAAAAACATCAAGAAAGTTTATAAAAATATAATTTAAATATTATTTATAGCTATTATTCCTAAAAAATGCAATATTATCAATATGTTGGTAAATCAATAATGTATGTCAAACAACAATCCCACCACCTCCCGCACCTGCCCCCGTGCCCGGTGCTCGAACAGAAAAATCCCCTGCCACTGCCCCAGCATCATCCTGCCCCGGCTGACCGGGATCGACAACGACACCCCGGAGAGCGTGGCGCGGATGTGGGCGGGCATGTCGTCTGCCCCTTCGTCGGTGTGACGAAACCACGTCGCCCCTTCCGGAACCAGACGCTTGAAAAAGGCGGTCAGATCGTGCAGCACGTCCGGGTCGGCGTTTTCCTGAATGGTGAGACCCGCCGAGGTGTGACGACAGAAGAGGGTCAGCAGCCCGGAATCCACCTGCTCGGCCTCAAGCCAGCGGGCCACGTCGGCGGTGAACTCGTACAACCCCTGCCCGTGGGTGCGAATGGTGAAGGTGGTCTGGATCTGGCGCATGGCCATCGTGTGCCCTCCCGCTCGTGACTGCCCTTTGAAATCCGTGTCCGGATTGCGTATCATCTCTGAAAATTTCTTCATTTCGACCAATCGGAAACCGCGCATGCCCTTGCCGTTGCCCCTGTTCGCCCTGCCCGCCACCAGCAGAAACCGGATCCTGCTGCAACGCTGGATCGAATTGATCTGGCCCCACCGCTGGGCCATGGTCCCGGCTGTGATCAGCATGCTGGTGCTCTCGGCCTCCGAGGGGGCCATCGCCTACATGGTGCAACCGATCCTCGACAAGATCTTCATCGAACAAAACCGCACCATGTTCCACTCCCTGCCACTGCTGGTGCTGCTGGTCTTTTTCGTGCGCGGGGTGGCCTCCTTCACCAATGCCTATATCATGGGTGCCGTGGGCATGCGCATTGCCCGTCAACTCCAGTGCCAACTCTACAACCATTGCCTGCGCCTGGAAATGGCCTATTTCCTCTCGTCGAGCGCCGGAAGTTTCATCTCCCGCATCAGCAACGATCCGATCATCGTCAAGGACTCCACCGCCAGCGTCATGGTGGGCATGATCCGCGAAGGCATGACCCTCATCGTGCTGGTCGGGGTGCTCTTCTATCGGGATCCGATGCTCTCCCTGGTCGCCCTGCTGGGTTTTCCGCTCTGCGCCCTGCTGATCTATCGGTTGGGCAAGAAAATCCGCTCCAAATCCCACCGCGCCCAGGAACTGCTGGAACGGATCGTCGCTCACCTGGAAGAGACCTTCTCCGGCGTGCGGATCATCAAATCCTTCTGCATGGAGACCCATGAGCGGGCCAAATTCCGGCTGCTCACCAAACGGGTGCTGCGCAACCATCTGGATATCCTGGTGATCAACTCCCTTTCCAAGCCCTCGATCGAAATGATTTCGGGGTTCGTCATCTGCGGGGTGATCCTCTATGGCGGCGGCGCGGTGATCGACGGCCAGACCACCACCGGCAATTTCTTTTCGTTCCTCACCGCCCTGATGATGGCCTATGACCCGATCAAGGCCCTGACCAACCTCAACAATGCCCTGCAACGGGGTCTGGCGGCCATGGATCGGATCTTCTCCACCCTGGAACGACCGGCCACCATCCAGGATCTGCCCGACAGCACCCCGCTGCCCCCGCTGCAACGGGAGTTGTGCTTTCAGGATCTCTCCTTCTCTTACGGGGAGGGGCTGCCCAATGTCCTGGATCACATCACCCTGCGGGTGGGCGCGGGAGAACAGATCGCCCTGGTGGGCCGCAGCGGCAGTGGCAAAACCACCCTCGCCAACCTGCTGCCGCGCTTTTTCGACGTGACCGCCGGCGCCATCACCATCGACGGACGCAACATTCGCTCCGCCACCCAACGCTCGTTGCGGGATCAGATCTCCGTCGTGACCCAGGAGGTGATTCTGTTCAACGATACGGTCCGCAACAACATCACCTATGGCCGCTCCGAATACACCCAGGCGCAACTCGAAGCCGTGGCCGAGGCGGCCAATGCCCTGGAATTCATCCGTCAACTGCCCCAGGGATTCGACACCAACATCGGGGATCGGGGAATCCGGCTCTCCGGGGGACAGAGACAGCGCATCTCCATTGCCCGCTCGCTGCTCAAGAATGCCCCGATCCTGATTCTCGACGAGGCCACGAGTTCACTGGACACCGAAAGCGAACGGGCGGTCCAGGAGGCCCTGGAACGGCTCATGGCCGGTCGCACCACGCTGATCATCGCCCATCGGCTCTCCACCATCCGCAATGCCGACCGCATCGTGGTACTGAAAGAGGCCCGCATCGTCGAAGAGGGCACCCATGAGCAACTGCTCGCCGCCAACGGCGAATATTCCCGGCTCCATGCGCTGCACTTCCAGGACGACGAGACCGCCACCCCTGCCCCGACCGGAGAGCGCCCGTGACCACGACTCCCCCTTTCGACTGGACCGCCCTGACTCCGGATCCCAATGATCCGGGCGCCAAACAGCGGATGCGCGCCCTGCTGCCCGGTTTGCGTCGTCTCCATACCGATCAGGGGGATCTGCTGGATTATGTCTGCCAGCGCGTCGCCGGAAAACGAGTGCTCGATATCGGGGTGGTCTCCCACAGCGCCAATTATTTCGATCTCGCAAGCTGGCGGCATGGCCGGATCGCCCGCAGCGCCGCCTACTGTCTGGGCATCGACATCCTGGAACCCATGGTCGCGGTCTTGAAGGAACGGGGCTTTCACGTCCGCTGCGCCGACGCCACGTCGGAACAGGATCTGGGCGAGCGGTTCGATCTGGTCTTCATCGGCGACGTGGTGGAACATGTGGAGCGTCCGGGCGCGCTGCTGGCCTTTGCCGGACGCCATCTGACCCCGCAGGGGAGCATTCTCATGGCCACCCCCAACCCCTTCAGTCGCAAGTTCGCCCGGCAACTGCTGCGCGACGGGGTGATGGTGGTCAATCTCGACCACATCTCCTGGGTCACGCCCACGTTGGCCTACGAACTGGGACGGCGGGCCGGTCTGACGCTACGCGCCTATCATCTGATCCGGCCCATCTCCCCCTTCAGGATGCGCCTCAAACGGTGGCTGACCCGTTTCATTCCGCTGGAGAGCCATTTTCACGATTATCTCTACGAATTTTCCCTCGTTCCCGCGCAGACCCACGCCGAATGAGCCAACCGGCCTTTCTCTTCATTCACGTTTCGCGCATCGGCGATTCGCTCTTCGCCACTCCGGCGATGCGGGCATTGGCCGAACGTTATCCCGGCGCGCGCATCGATGTGCTGGGCCATCCGAAACGCTGCGAGGTCTTCGCCCATCTGCCCTTCCTGCACCAGGTGGGTCGGGTGACGCCGAAAACCGCCTGGCTGCGGGGCCATCTGGGGAAAAAATACGATTGGGCGCTGGTCTATGGCTACGACGCGCCCCTGATCGCCCTGGGACTGCGCCTGGCCAGGCAGTGCGTGGCCTTCCGCCAGAAGGAGGAACGCCTCAACCGGCGGCTGTCGCGAATCGTCGAGCCGCCGCCTTTCCAAAGCGAACACGCCATTTACCAGCTTGCCCGGCTGCCCCAGGCGCTCGACGCCCCGACCACCAACTGGCGCATCGCCTTTGAGACCACCCCCGCAGAACGCGCCCAGGCCGCTGCCCGACTCGCTCCGTTCCGTCCGGGCCAACCCCTGATCGGCATTCAGCCGTGCAGCTTTCCCACCAAGCCCTACCGCGACTGGCCCCTGGAGCACTTCCGCGCGTTGTGTCACCGCATCCTCCAAAGCTGGCCCGAGGCGCGCTTCGTGATTTTTGGCGGTCCGGACGATCAGGCCCGCACCGCCCCTTTGGTGCAGGCGTTGGGAAAGCACGCCTGCAATCTCACCGGACGGTTGACCCTGCGTCAGAGCGGAGCGGTGATGCCGCATCTGGATCTCTATCTCGGGGTGGATACCGGGCTGACCCACATGATGAGCGCCCTGGATACCCCCATGGTGCTTTTCTATCACTGCCTCTCCCCGCCCGAACTGACCGGTCCCTTGCAGCATCCCGACTGTCACTTTCTGGCCCTCGCGCCCGGTGTCAGGCCATGCAGCGACGCGCTTTCCCTGGGTGAAATCACGGTCGAGGCGGCCTTCGGGCAGGTCCAACGCATTCTGGCCCGGCCTCCCGTGACTCGTCAGGCCGGTTTTTCTTGATCTTTAAGATACGGCAAGCACGATTGATATGGCGCGTTTTTTGCTTAGACATGAGAATCTTTCACCAGTTTTCGGGGGTTGCCCGCGATGAAAAAAAACCTTCTGGCTCTGTTCTCCTTGTTGCTGCTTGCCGCCCCGTGGAACGCTGCCCAGGCCGCCAAACCGACCTGCGACAAACCGAATCTGGCGCCAACCTGGTCGGGCGGCGGAGCGAAAACCTACACCTTCCCGGCCAGCATGTTCAGCGATGCCGACTGGCATACCCTGACCTATACCGCCACCCAGTTGGATGGTTCGGACCTCCCCTCCTGGTTGAATTTCACCCCATCCACGCGCACCTTCTCCGGCAATCCCCCGGACGATGGCACCACGTCGCTGGAGTTGAAAATCACCGCCGATGACGGCCACGACGAAACCGAGGTCTGTCCCATCACATTGAATCTCAACAGCATCAACGATCGTCCCACAGTGCGCAACGGCATACCCGATCGCGTCTGGAGTCGCAGCACCAGACAGAGCCTGCAATTCTCATCATTCGCCTTCCGGGATGCCGACGGAGATCCCCTGACCTACACGGCGAAACGGTCCGACGGCTCGGCCTTGCCGACCTGGCTCCGTTTCACCCCCCAGACCCGGACCTTCGCCGGCACGCCGCCCGCCGACGCCGCCAGTCTCACGATCCGGGTCACGGCGCGGGATGGCCATGGCGGGTCCGTGGGAACCACCTTCACTCTGACCTTTCCCGGCGATGTCACCAACACCCTGGAGATGACCTTCAAACGGATTCCAGCCGGAACCTTCACCATGGGCAGCCCTGCGGATGAAGAGGGCCGCAACCTGGATGAAAGATCCCATGCCGTGACCATCAGCCACGCCTTTTACATGCAGACCACGGAAGTGACCCAGGGGCAATGGCGCAGCGTGATGGGGAACAATCCCTCCTATTTTTCCAGTTGCGGGGACTCCTGCCCGGTGGAGCAGGTCTCCTGGAACGACATCCAGAACTTCCTCTCTCTCATGAACGCGCGCGGCGAAGGCACCTACCGGCTGCCGACCGAGGCGGAATGGGAGTATGCCGCACGGGCCGGCACCAGAACGCCCTTCTCGTTTGGCGTCAGCGAGATCAATATCGGCAATTTCGCCTGGTTCTGGAACAACGCCGCGAGCACCACCCATCCCGTGGGACAGAAACAGCCCAATCCCTGGGGATTGTTCGACATGCACGGCAATGTCTGGGAGTGGGTGGCGGATCGCTACGGACCGTTCAACCTGACGGCCATGACCGATCCCCAGGGACCGGCCTTCGGACCCAACCGGGTCTACCGGGGCGGGGGCAGCTACTACGACGCGGCCCGCCTGCGCTCGGCCTATCGCAGCCAGAACGAACCGGGCTTCCGCTACTTCAATCTGGGTTTCCGCCTGGTCCGGAACGACTCGTGACCGTTTGACCCTGCCTGCGGCGTGCAGGAACCAACCTCCTCCACGCCGTGGCAGCACACCGGATCTTGAAGAGAACCAAGCCATGATCCAACCCGTCATCACCGAAAAACTGGCAGACATCTCGCACCTGTGTGTCCGGCATGGTGTGCATCAACTGGATTTGTTTGGTTCTGCCGTTGGTGAGGCATTCGATCCAAAGTCCAGCGACCTGGATTTTCTGGTTGAATTTGTCGAGTTGACACCTGCGGCACATGCGGATGCCTTTTTTGGCCTGATGGAAGATCTGGAGAAATTGTTCGGTCGTGCGGTCGATCTGGTCGAAAAACGGGCCATTCGCAATCCCTATTTTCAACAGACCATTACAGAAAAACAAATCAATGTTTTCCATGCCATCTGACTCCTTGAAATATTTATTTGACATCCAACAGGCGTGCAAACGCCTGAACACCTTTACAAACAACAAAACAAAGCAAGAGTTCATGATAAATGAACTGCTACGTTCGGCCGTGGAACGACAGTTTGAAATCATTGGAGAAGCTCTCAATCAGCTCCTGAAAAAAGACCCTCAGTGGGCTTCTCATATCAGTCACTGCTCTCGTATCATTGCGTTCCGCAATTATCTGATCCATGGCTATGCAGATATCGACGATGAAGTGGTCTGGGGAATTCTGGAAACAAATCTCCCGATACTGACCAGGGAAATCACCTCCCTGCTCAACGACAGCAAAGCGGACAAACAATCACCATAAACATCATCCCCCCAACTCGGGAACAAACGCCACCGGACAAAACGCGCGGCAAGACACAAAAAAAGCTCTTGACGATCGCTTCGTGCGCGGTGTATGGGTTTACCCTTCGACCGCCCTCTTAACGTTACCCTGCCGACACGCACGCCCCCATGAAAGACTACTCTCATTTGCCCTTTGGTGTGCGTCACCTGCGTGCCCAATGGCGCGTATGGCGCCTGAGCCTCAAGAACGCCCGCCGTGCCTTTCGGCCCGGTGAACTCTTCTATCAACTGGCGATCGGCCAGGCCGGGGCCTTTCAGGTCGCCTTCCGGCGCGGCACCAGCGACGAAAAGGTGATCGCCCACAGCTTTGACCAGGATATCTTTTTCAGCGGCACGCCGGAATATCGCCCCCAGCCCCACCACACCATCCTGGACATCGGCGCCCACATCGGCGGCTTTGCCCTGGTGGCGGCGCGCAAGGTGCCCGCAGGTCGGGTCTACGCGGTCGAGGCATGCCAGGAGACCTTCGACTATCTGCGCGTCAACGTGGCCCTGAACCGCCTGGACAACATCACCGCCGAACGGCTCGCCATCGCCGATCAACGCGGCGTGGTGCGCCTCTATCACGATGACGGCAACTGGGGCCATTCGATCATGGCGCCGCTCTCCCCGGTGTGGGAGGAGACCCCGACCCTCTCCCTGGCCGAATATCTGGCCGAACGGGGGGTGGAATCGGTGGATTTCATCAAGATGAACTGCGAAGGGGCGGAATTTCCGATTCTGATGGCTGCTCCGGTGACGCTGTTGCAACGGGTGGGATGCATGCTGGTGCTCTATCACGCCGATCTTTCGCCGCGCCACACCCTGGACGAACTGCGCGCCCATCTGCATGCGGCAGGGTTCGTCACCCGACTGCGCCACCAGGATGGAGACCGGGGCTGGCTGGTGGCCCTGCGGGAGAACGGACCATCCGATCATTGACATCATGATGGCTCCTTGCACCCTGACCGTCATCGTTCCGGTCTACAACACCGCCCGCTTTCTGCCCGCCTGCCTGGAATCGCTGCTGGGCGAGACGCGAGAGACCACGGAGATTCTGCTCATCGATGACGGCTCCAGCGACGCAAGTCCGGCCATGCTGGCCGCCTTCTGCCAGGAGCATCCCTGGTTCCGGATGATCCGGCAGGCAAACCAGGGGCTTTCCGGCGCCCGCAACACCGGTCTGGAGCAGGCGCGGGGCCAATATGTCGCCTTTTGCGACTCCGACGATTTCGTCACGCCGGGCTACTACACCCGCCTGACCGCCCAGGCCCAACGACAGGCCGCCGAACTGGTGGTGGGCAACGCCACCTACCATTTCGAGGGGCGCGAGGCCGACTATCCCCTCTATCGGGAGGGGCTGCCGGACGCGAACATGACAGGCCGGGCCTGGCTGAAACAACGCCTGACACAACAGTCCCTGCTCCACATGGTCTGCATGCAGGTCTATCGCCGCGACCTGATCGACCGGCTTGGCCTGCGTTTCACCCTGGGCATCTGGCACGAGGATGTGACCTGGACCACCCGCATGCTGCTGCATGCCGAACGGATCGCCTTCTGGAACGAACCGGGCTATTTCTATCGCCAGTGGAAACGCCAGGTGGTCCGTTCCGATGCCTTCCTGCGGGTTTCGGCCCTCAGTTATGTCACCAACACACAAATACTCGATGCCATGGCCCGCGACATCGACGATCCGGAACTGGCCGCCCTGCTGCGCTGGCAACTGGTGGATGACGGACTCTCCATGTTCCACAAGATCGACCGCATGGCCGCGGCCCAGGCGCGGAAAAATTGTCGCAACGAAGTCTGGCAGCGCGGCGCCTATGGGATCTTGTGGCGCAACGCGGCCCTGCTGCGTCACAAACGGCGCATTGCCAAACAGTGGCTCAAACGGATCAGCCCGATCCAATAAACTTGCCCGAGGGGAAGGGAAACCCCCTTCACCCCAACCGTGGAGATCCCGCCAGGAATCTCCACGATAGAAACCATCGTCACGGATCCTGAAACCCAAAAACCATGGCCACGAATTGTCCGATCTGCGCGCACGCCACAGGGCACACCCGCTTTCAGCCCCGGGAAATGATGTTCGGAAGCCGCGAAACCTTCGACTACTGGCAATGCGCGGCCTGCGGGCTGCTCTGGATCGCCGCCATTCCCGACCATCTGGAGCGTTATTACGGCGCGGGCTATTATGCCCATCAAAACCATCAGGAAAAGCCGCTCTCCGCGCTGTCGGCCCGCTTCAAAAGGGTGCGCAGCCGCTTTCATCTGAACCGCGCCACCCCGCTGGCCAGGGCACCGCAGATTTTCCACTGGCTGACCCCCTTCGGACTCTCCCTGGAAAGCCCGATCCTCGATTTCGGCTGCGGCACCGGCGGTCTGCTCTTGAAGCTCCGACGCGCCGGATTTGCCAATCTGCTCGGCAGCGATCCCTTTTTGCCGCAACCGTTGACCTATGACAGCGGCGTACGCATCCTGGCCGAACCGCTGGAGAAGATCCCCGGCACCTTTGAATTGATCATGCTCCACCATGTGCTGGAGCATACCCCGGATCAACACGCCACCCTGGCCCAGGTGAAAGAGCGGCTCCAGCCCAAAGGCGGGGTGCTGATCCGCATTCCGGTGGCCAACAGCTATGCCCATCGCCGCTACGGCCTGCACTGGATGGCCTGGGATGCGCCCCGCCATCTCTATCTGCATACCGTGGCCAGCCTCCACCGGCTGGCCCGTCGTCACAGCTTCGAGGTGTTCGCCATGCACTGCGACGCGCGCCCGGAAAATCTTTTGGGGTGCGAGTATTATCAACGGGACATCCCCCATTGCGACTGGCCCGAGACCCGAGGCCGACCGCAGGAGTCGCTTTTCGGAGCCGAAACCCGGAGCGCGCTGCGCACCCTGACCGCGCGGCTCAATGCCACCCTCGACGGCGACACCGCCTGTTTTTATTTGAGAAAAATGTGAAAATCGCCCTGATCATCACCAATCTGCGCGGCGGTGGCGCGGAAAAGGCGCTGCTCCAGACCGCGCTGGCCTTGCGCAGCCACGGCCACGACGCGCGGCTGGTGCTGCTGGAGGATCTGCGCCAGCACGCGGTGCCCGACGAACTGCCGGTCTACGCCCTGGGCCGCCCGCAGGCAGCCATTTCCAAGGGATGGCTCGGCAAACGGCTGGCCGCCTGGCGACTGCGGCGACGACTGGCGCAACTGGCCACGGATCGCCCTTTCGATCTGCTCCTTTCGACCTTGCCGTTTGCCGACGAGGTGTGCCGTCTGGCCGCGCTGCCGCGCCACTGGATGCGCATCGCCAACACCCTCTCGCGAGAAATCGATGGCCTGCGCGCCACCGCGCCGCGCAAGGCGGCCCGCCGCCTGGCCCGCTACCGCCAACTCTACTCGGGACAGAATCTGATCGCGGTCTCCCGAGGGGTGGCGAACGATCTGCCGCGCAATCTGGGCATTCAACCCGGTCGGATCCAGGTGGTGCCGAATCCCTTCGATCTGGAACGGATCCGCCAACTGGCCAAAGAAGAGACGCCCGGATTGCCGACCCAGCCTTACGGGATCCATGTGGGCCGCTTTGCCAAACAGAAACGCCATGATCTGTTGCTGGCCGCCTGGAAACAGCTCCCCGCCCCCCACCTGCTGATCCTGCTCACCGACCCTTGCGACGAACTGGAGCGGCTTATCGACGCCCAGGGGATGAAAGAGCGGGTGCGGATCGCGGGCTTTCAGACCAATCCCTATCCCTGGATCGCCGGCGCCGCCATCCTGGTGCTCTGTTCGGACCACGAGGGGATGCCCAACGTCCTGGTCGAGGCCCTGGCCTGCGGCACGCCGGTGGTGGCCACCGATTGCCCCTCCGGCCCGCGCGAACTTCTGGCCGCCGAACTGCCCGAGGCGCTGGTGCCGATGAACGACCCGGATGCGCTCGCCGCCGGCCTCCGGCGCATGCTGGCGCGCCCGCGCACCGCCCCTTTGATCGAACTGAGCGGATTCGCCCCCGGCGCCACGGTGGCCGCGCTGGAACGTCTGTCCACTGCCCGACCACCGAAGGAGTTTCCCTGACATGTGCGGCATTCTCGGAGCGATCCACAGCCGCTGGAACGATTCCCTGGAATCGGCTCTGGGGGCGTTGGCCAAACGGGGACCGGATGCCCGGGCAATCCACCGGGGCGACGGAATCGTGCTGGGACATGCCCGGCTGGCGGTGATCGACGCTGCCGGAGGACATCAGCCCATGGCCTCGGCGGATGGACGATTCTGGTTGATCTTCAATGGCGAAATCTACAACTTCGTCGCATTGCGCACCGAACTGATCCAACTGGGCCACACCTTCGCCACCCGCTCGGACAGCGAGGTGTTGCTCACCGCCTATCTTCAGTGGGGCGAGGCGATGCTGCCGCGGCTCGACGGCATGTTCGCCTTCGGCCTCTGGGATGCGCAGGAAAAGCAACTCTTCGCCGCCCGCGACCGGCTGGGAATCAAACCCTTTTTCTACAGCACGCTCAGCGGATTGATCTTTTCCTCGACACTGGCCCCCTTCCTGCGGCTGCCCGGCTTTCCCCGGCGGCTCTCAGGCCGGGCGTTGCGGGATTATCTGGCCTTTCAGACCCCGTTGGCGCCCGATGCCTTGCTGGCCGACTGCCAGCAACTCCCTCCCGGCCACGCCCTGCGCTACGACGCGGAGAGCGCCTCCCTGGAGATCTGGCGTCACTGGTCGATTCCCAAAGCGGATCAAAACGCCTCCCTGGAGCTGGAACAGGCCATCACCCTGGCCGATCAGGCCCTGGGAGAGAGCGTGCGACGGCAACTGGTGGCCGATGTGCCGCTCGGAGCCTTTCTTTCGGGAGGGATCGACTCCAGTCTGATCGTGCGCTACATGGCCGAGGCCGGAGCGCGGGAGCTGCACTGTTTCAGTCTGAAATTCGCCCCTGGTCCCTTCGACGAGTCGGCCCACGCCCGGCGCGTGGCCGCGCAGTTCGGCTGCACCCATCACGAACTGCCCGCGCCGACCATCGATGCCGAATATTTCCTCTCGGCCATCGCCGATCTCGACCAGCCCCTGGCCGACCCTTCGTACATCATGACCCACGCCCTGTCGCGGATGACCCGCGCCCAGGTCACCGTGGCCTTAAGCGGCGACGGCGGGGATGAACTCTTTGGCGGCTATCCCCGGTATGGCGATCCGCAAGCGGCCCATCCGCCCCGCTTCTGGCAACCCTGGCTCCGGCGGCTGGTGGAGGCGGGGCTGCTCCCCGGCGCCCTGACGCGCCGCGCCCTGCATGGCCGGGAACTGCTCTCCTATCGCCGGGTGGAACTCGGCCCCTGGAGAGGACGCAAGTCCCTGAACCATCTGCTGGCCCCCTGGGCGCAAAACAGGGTGGCCGTGGCGCAAACCCTGGCCGGCTGGCAGGCGCTGATCGATGAACTGGGCGGCGAACTGGACGGGGCCACGATGATGCGGGCCGATCTGTGGAGCTATCTTTCGGAAAACTGCCTGGTCAAGACCGACCGGGCCAGCATGGCCCATGGCCTGGAGGCGCGCGTGCCGCTGCTCGGTCAGCCGGTGGTGGAGGCCGCGCTGGCCATTCCGGCGGCCCTCCATATGCAACAGGGGGGCAAGGCGGTGCTGAAAGGATTGTGCCGCCGGGGCGGCCTGCCGGAATCGGTCTGGAACCGTCCCAAGCACGGCTTTTCCGTTCCCTTGCGGGAGCTGTTTCCGGGGGCGTGGCGTCCGCTGGGCGCACGGGCCTTTGCCGACTGCGAACGGCTGGCACCGTTTCTGAATGCCGCCGCTGCCCGCGACCAATGGGAGAGAACGCTCCACAACCGGAGCGGGGCGAACCGGCGTCTTACCTATACGCTGTTGGTGCTGTTGCTCTGGCTGGAGTTGCATCCCGGATTCGAGGAGGTGGCATGGTGATCCTGATGGGGTTTCGCACCCCTTTTCTCTCCCTGGACGAAGCCCTGACCGCCCAGGGCGTGACGCTGCTTCCCTGGAAACCCGGCGCTCCGCTGCCGACCGGCCTGGAGCGGGTGGATGGCGCGCTCCTCGATCTGGCGGACGCCGCGCGCCATCTGATGGCGGTATTCCGGCTCTCCCGGATCCTGCGCCGGGCCGGCAGGCCGATGGCGCTGCTCAACCGCGACGCCCCCTGGAACAAGGGGGTGCGCCGTCGCCGGCTGTGGGCGTTGGGACGGTTGCGGGTGGCGGATCTGCTGCTGACCCACGCGCTCCAGAACGATCCCGCGCTGGCGCGCCGCACGGTCTATTTTCCCAATGCCGCCGATATCAACCGCTATCACCTGCACGGGGTCACCCTGGAGGCGTTGCGCACGCCGGAATATTACCGTCATGCGGTCTCTTTCATCGGCAACATCGACGATGCCCGCTATCCCGAACATCGCCCCCGCATGCACCAACTGCGCACCCTGCGCGACCGTCTGGCCACCCTCGGCATCCCGCTGGAACTTTTCCATGGGCCGGATCTGACCGTCGCCCAACAGGTCGAGGTGATCCAGCGCAGCCGCATCAACCTCAATCTCGGCGCGGCCTGCGACCACGGAGGAGAACGCAGTTGGGGGCTGCCGGAACGATGTTACGGCATTCCGGCCTGCGGCGGCTTTTTGTTGAGCGATCACCGGCAGCATGCCGACTTCGACTTCACGCCCGAAACGGAGTGGCGCGATTTCACCACCCTGGACAGCTGCGTCACCGCCATCCAGACGCTGCACGCCGACTTGCCGCGCACCCGCCGCATCGCCGAAGCGGCCCACCAGCGGGTCATGACCCAACACACCTATGCCCAGCGCGCCCGCACCCTCCGGGAACAACTGGGCAAGCACTTCGGGGAGGGATGATGCGCATTCTGGTGATCCGCAAAGACAATATCGGCGATCTGGTCTGCACCACACCGCTGTTCGCCCGGTTGCGCGCCCATTGGCCCGAGGCCCGAATCTCGGCCCTGGTCACCCGCTACAACCTGCCGGTGCTGACGGGCAATCCCCATCTGGATACGGTCTATTCCTATCAAAAAGCCAAACACCGGGGGCCGGACGAGAGCTGGCTGGGAATCTACGCGCAACGCGCCACCCTGTTCCTCACCTTGAGACGCCTGCGTTTCGACTGGATCCTGTTGCCGGGCGGTCCCCATCCCAGCGCGCTGCGGGCCGCGCAACTGCTGAATCCCGGCCAGGTGATCGTGCGCACACAAACCCCGCCAGGCGCCCACGAGGTCGAATGCGTGCTCCAGGTCGCGCGTCCGCTGGGCATCACCGAGACCGCGCCACCCCCGCCCACCCGCGTGCTGCCCGATCCGCGCGCGCAGACGCTCCTCTCTCCCCTGCCCAGGGATGGACGCCGCCGGATCGGCCTGCACATCAGCGCCCGCAAACCGGCACAACGCTGGCCTGCGGAGCGCTGCATCGACCTGATCCGCCAGCTCCACGCCCGCGGCGAACGGGTGCTGCTCTTCTGGTCGCCAGGTGCCGCCAACAACCCCCTGCACCCCGGAGACGACGACAAGGCAGGCCAGATCCTGCATGCGGTGGGCGATCTGGCCGTCACTCCGATGCCGACCCAGGCCCTGCCCGAGTTGATCGAAGGGCTGGCCTTGTGTCAGGGGGTGATCTGCTCGGATGGCGGGGCCATGCATCTGGCCGCCGGACTGGGCAAACCCATCGTCTGTTTCTTCGGCAACTCCGACGCTCAACGCTGGCATCCGTGGGGTCCGCCCTACCGGCTGCTGCAACCGGCCAGCCAGCGGGTGGACGACATCGCCACCCAAGAGGTTCTGGCCGCCTTCGATGGCTTGATGAACCCATGAAAAACGCGCCCGAATCCTCTCCCGAATCCTCCCTTGAGCCGCGCGGGATTCTGCTGATCAAATCCCGCCACATCGGCGATGTGCTGCTGATGGCCCCATTGGTCTCCACCCTGAAACAACGCCATCCCGCCAGCCACATCGCCGCGCTGGTCAAACCGGAATGCACCCCGATGCTGACCCATCATCCCCATCTGGAAACGGTGCTGGCCTTTCCCGCCCCGCAGCCGGGTCAGGGCAAGGCGGCGCTGCTGTGGCGACAACTGAAAGCCTGGTTCACCCTCGCCCGTGGCACCTGGGATCTGGCGATCAACACCACCGAAGGGGATCGGGGCATTCTCAACGCCTTTTTCTCCCGCGCCGGCAAACGGGTCGGTTTCATCCATCCGCGCCGGGAAAAACCCTGGCGGCTCTGGCTGCTGACCGATCCGATCCCCTATCGGGGCGGCAAACGTCACATGGTGATCCACAACCTGGAACTGGCCGGACCCGGCCTGCAAGACCGCGTGGTGCGGCTGGTGCCGGGCGCGGAGGCACAACGCTCGGCCCTTGCGAAACTCCGCGCCACCGGCTGGGACGGCCAACGCCCGCTGGTGCAGATCCACCCCACCTCGCGCTGGAATTTCAAGTGCTGGAGCGACACCGGCATGGCACAGGCCGCTGATTTCTTTCATGAATCCGGATGGATGCCGCTGTTCACCTGCGGGCCGGGCGCAGAGGAGCGGGCGCGGCTCGATGCCATCCTCGCCCTCTGCCGCCACCCCTCTGGCGATCTGGGAGGAGGGTTGAGCCTCAAGGAACTGGCCGCGGTGAGCGGGCAGTGTCGGCTCTATTTCGGCGTGGATACCGCCCCCATGCACATCGCCGCCAGCCAGAACACCCCGGTGGTGGCACTGTTCGGTCCCACCGGGGTCTACGACTGGGGGCCATGGCCCAACGGCTGGGCCGGAGAGGATACCCCCTACGGGGCACTGCGCGGGGTGCAGCGCAGCGACCCCCATCTGGTGATCCAGAAAGACTGGGCGTGCGTGCCCTGCGGCAAGGCGGGCTGCGAAGGATCGAAAAAAAGCCGCTGCCTGGACGAACTCGATTTTGACCGCGAGGTCCGCCCCTGGCTCGCGGAGCGGCTGGAACGCCTCCAACGCCTTACATGAAAGGATTCTTCGGCGCCACCGACTCCATGAGACGCAGCATACTCGCCAACCGGGCCGCCGCCACCTCCCCGGACTCCACCGCTGCCCGCAACGCGCAACCCGGCTCGCGCAGATGGCGACAGTCGGAAAAACGACAATGCCCGAGATGCGGGCGCATATCCACAAACAAGCCCGGCACCTCCTCGCGGGTCACGCCGTGCAGACCGAACTCCCGCACGCCGGGCGAATCGATCAGCCAGCCCCCCCCCGGAAATCGATACAGCCGGGCCGTGGTGGTGGCGTGACGCCCCTGGCCGGAACCGGCATGAATCGCTGCGGTCCGGAAAACTTCGTCCTGGATCCAGCAGTTGATCAGGGATGACTTGCCCACCCCGGACTCCCCCACAAAGACCGAGGTCACCCCCTGCAACGCCGCTTCCAGGGGTTCCAGCCCCTGCCCCAGCAGCGCCGAAACCCGGAAAACCGGATAACCCATACGCCCGTAAGGCGCCAACTCCGCCTCGTCGGCAGCCGGATCCGTCACCTGATCCCATTTGTTGACCACCACCAGCGGCGCGATCTCCGCCTTGCGCGCCGCCGCCAGATAGCGATCCAGCAGACCGGCATTGAGATTGCCTCCAGCCGCGACCACCACGATCCGGTCCACATTGGCCGCCACGGTCAGCAACCGCTGATAAGGGCCGGGTCGCCGCAACTGGGAGGTGCGCTCGCACACTGCCACGATCACCCCCTGATCCTCCCCGACCCGCTGCCACATCACCCGGTCGCCGCATACCGGATCCTCCAGCAACGCCTCGCGCACCGCACAGCGGAACCGGCCACCCGACCCGTCCGCCACCTCGACGTTGAGACCGAAATGGGAAACCACCCGCCCCTCCTCCAGGGGAGCGGAGTCAGCCCCTCCCGTCTCCCCCGGATCCGGCTCCCCGCCCTGACGACCGACGCGCGCGACCCTGGCCACCCGCATCCGCTCCACCTGACGCATGGAAAGCCATTTCTCACTTCTTTTTCGTGGCATAAGCGGACCATTCTCTGGTAAATTTGCAGGATGGGGGAAAAACCCCCTCACCCCCCGACCGTGCAACGCCCTGACGGGCGTTCCACGGTAAGAGGAAACAATCCAACCACTATGACCTTCCATTATGGTTCCCGTCAATGAAACCCCACGTCCCGACCGCCTTGTTGCGCTCCGTGCTCTATGTGCCCGGCTCCAATCCCAAGACCCTGGCCAAGGCGCCCACCCTGGACGCCGATGGACTGATCCTCGACCTGGAAGACTCCGTGGCCCCGGAAGCCAAACTCCAGGCGCGCCACAACATCCTGGAGTTTCTCCAGGCCACGGGGGCCGATCACCGGCAGACCCGCGTGGTGCGCATCAACGGCACCCAAACCGAGCTGTGGCGCGACGACCTGATCACCACCCTCCCCGGCAAACCGGCGGCGATCCTCCTTTCCAAAGTCGAATCCCCGGCATCCCTGGCCGGACCGGCGGCCCTGCTTGACCAGCTGGAACCGATCCACGACGCCTCCTGCGGCCTGTGGGCCATGATCGAAACCCCGCTCGGGGTGCTCAATGCCCTGGCCATCGCCCAGCATCCCCGCGTCACCTGCCTGGTGATGGGCACCTCGGATCTGACCCGCGCGCTGGCCATTCCCGGCGATCCGCAACGCATCGGCCTGCGCCACGCCCTGCAACAGACCCTCCTGGCCGCACGGGCCGCCGGCGTGCGCATCCTGGATGGCGTGTTCGTCCAACTCCGCGATCCCCAGGGATTCCTGGACGAATGCCACGACGGCGCCCGGCTCGGCTTCGACGGAAAAACCTTGATTCATCCATCCCAGATCGCACCCGCCAATCAAACTTTTCTTCCCTCCCCGGAAGAGGCCGCCCTGGCCCGCCGCATCCTGGAAACCTGGAACGCGGCCCGCAGCCGGGGAGAAGAGATCTGCGTCGTCGATGGCCAACTCGTCGAACGCCTGCACGCCGATCAGGCGGCCCAACGACTGGCCCGCTGGGAACAGGCGCAAAAATCCGATCAGAACCCTTGATTTTTTGCTTTCTCTCGACCGGTAAAATGCGCTACTCTCTGGCCTTGGGAAATACCCATGACGCCAATCGGGGTACACAATGAAACTGCAAAAAAAAAGCTCGCTTCTGGCCATTTTCCTCTTCGGCAGCCTGGCCATCATCATCGTCGCCATCAGTCTGTTGTCCTTCCGACAATTCTCCCTCTCCACGGCCAAAGAACAGGTCCGTTCGGTGGCGGAAGTGGTCCGGGTCAGCCTGACCGAATCGATGATCAATGGCGTGATCGACCGCCGGGAGTCATTTCTCAAACGCCTGGCCGAGGTGGAAGGGCTGCTGGTGGCCCGGGTGATGCGCTCGCCTGAAGTCATCCGCCAGTTCGGACAGGGATTGGCCGGCGAACAGGAGGTAGACCCCGTGGAAAAACGGGTGATGGAAAGCGGCGTCCCCTTCTTCGGCATCGTCACGGATGAAATCAACCCCATCTTTCGCGGCACCATTCCCTTCATCGCCACCCAAAGCGGCGAACCCAACTGCCTGCAATGCCACAACACCCCCAATGGCGCGGTGCTCGGGGCGATCACCATTCACATCTCGATGAATCAATTGCAGGCCAAAGCCCTGCTGACCATCGGTGTCATGACCGGAATCATCGTGGTCTTCGCCTTCCTCCTGACGATCTTCTTCCGACGACAACTGACTCCGGTGATGATCACCGCCACCGAGGTCCAGGGCGTGGTGGCCAAGGCCAAGGATGGCAACTTCAGCGGCCGGATCCAGTATACCGGCGATGACGAGATGGGAGACATCGCCCGCGATCTCAACCAGTTGATGGAGCACCTGCACGACAATCTCAGTACCATCACCCACGACATCTCGCAACTGCTGCATTACGAGGCGACCGGCCACACCAACCTGATCACCACCACCACTGAAATGGTGGAAACTCTGCTGGAAATCGCCCAGTTCAAACAGGCCGTGGAAGAGGATCGCACCAAATTCGAAGTCTATCACCGCATCGGCCACATCCTGCGCGAGCAGTTCGGGATCAACACCTGCAGCATCTACGAAGTCTCCAGTCCGGGCATGAACCACATGAAGCCGGTAATCGTCGATGGCGAACAGGAATCCACCTGCAAGTGGTGCAATCCGGAAATTCTCTTCCAGGCCAACTCCTGCCGCGCCAACCGGACCGGTCATGTCATCGATGCCATCGAAGATCCGCTGATTTGCAGTCAATTCAAGCCGATCCACGACAATCCGAAACTGGGTCACATCTGCATTCCGGTGTTTCATTCCGGCACCGTGGGCAACGTGGTGCAAATCGTGATGGACCGCGCCCATGGCCGCCTGTATCAACTGCTGTTGCCGTTCATCCGCGCCTATCTGCGCGAATCGGCCCCGACCATCGAGGCCAAACGACTGCTGGATACCCTGCGGGAATCGGCCCTGCGCGACGCCTTGACCGGTCTGCACAACCGCCGCTTCCTGGAAGAGTATGTGGGCACGCTGGAAGCCACCGCCAAACGCAAAAAACATCGGCTTTCGGTCCTGTTGATGGATATCGACCATTTCAAGGAGGTCAACGACGTTTTCGGACACGATGTCGGCGACACGGTGCTGCGGGTGGTGGCCAAGGCACTGGCTGGTCAGATCCGCACCTCGGACATGGTGATCCGCTATGGTGGCGAGGAGTTTCTGGTGATCCTCCAGGAAGGCGAAGAGTATTCCGGCGAACGGATGGCCGAAAAACTGCGTCTGGCCGTGGCCGCGCTGAAAATCCCGATTCCCAGCGGCATCATGCGCAAGACCATCTCCATTGGCGTCGCCGGTTTCCCCTCCGATGGCGAGGATATCTGGGAAGTGATCAAGTGCGCAGACATCGCGCTGTACGATGCCAAACACAATGGCCGCAACCGGGTGGTGACCTATACGCCGCAACTGGTGGGCAAAGAATAAGAGGGCGGATCTGCCGTTGAGACAGAAAGGGCGAAAGCATGAAAAAGCGGATCATGATCGGCACGTTTCCTGTGATGTTTCTGGCCACGGCCTGGAGTCTGGCCCAGGCTGCCGCACCCACCTGCGCCAATTCGATCAGTGATCAGACCTGGAGCGGCAGCGGCAGCAAGAGCTTTCAGTTTCAGGCCACCACCTTTCAGGATACGGACTGGGACGATCTGACCTATACCGCCAAGCGGGTCGATGGCCTTGCCTTGCCGACCTGGTTGAATTTCGATGCTGCCACCGGAACCTTTTCCGGCAACCCTCCGGTCGGAACTTCCAAATACCAACTGAAAGTGACCGCCAACGACGGCCACAACGGTACGGCGGTCTGTGCCTTTGCCTTGAATCTGGTCAACCCCAACGACGCTCCGGCCCTCTCCACCCCGATTGCGGATCAGACCTGGAATCCGGGTTCGGCGCAAACCTTTCAGCTTCCGGCCACCACGTTCATGGATGGGGACGGGGATAGCCTGACCTATTCCGCCACCTTGGCAGATGGTGCGGCTTTGCCCGCCTGGCTGACCTTTGCCCCCGCAACCCGTACCTTCAGCGGCACACCGCCCACCGGGGTTGCGTCATTGAACATCAAGGTGACGGCCAATGATGGCCATGTGGGCACGGCAGCCGATACCTTTGCCTTGTCATTCACCAGCTCCGCCAACCACGCCCCCACGGTGGCCAGTCCGATTGCGGATCGCACCTGGAGCGGGAGCGGCAGCAAGAGTTTCCGCGTGCCGATTGGCACCTTCACCGATGCGGACGGAGACTCTCTGACCTACACCGTCACCCGTTCGGATGGCTCGGCACTCCCCTCCTGGCTGCGCTTTGCACCCACCACGCGCCTGTTCAGCGGCAATCCGCCGAGCGGTGCCGCTTCGTTGCGCCTGAAAGTGCGCGCCAGCGATGGCAAGGGTGGCACGGCTGCGGATACCTTTACCTTGTCATTCACCAACACCAACGACGCCCCGACCGTGGCCACTCCGATTGCGGATCAAACCTGGAACGGCAGCTTCCGGGTTCCGGCCAGCACCTTTGCCGATGGGGACGGGAACGCTCTGACCTATTCAGCCCGGCTGGCCGATGGCTCCGCGTTGCCTGCGTGGTTGAGCTTTTCGCCGTCAACGCGAATTTTCTCCGGCACCGCACCCTCCGGGGTGACGGGTCTGGGTCTGCGGGTGACGGCAAGCGATGGTCGTGGCGGGAGTGGCAGTGAGACCTTTCATGTGGCGTTTCCGGTGATCAATCATGCGCCGGTGGCTGCGGCAGGCACCTTGACGGTCAGTCGGGATGCGGCAGCCACCGGGACGTTGCGCGCCACGGATGACGATGGGGATGGCTTGACCTATCGGGTGATCACCAACGGCAGCAAGGGGAGAGTGACCCTCACCGACAGCGCCACCGGCGCCTATCGCTACACCCCCAACTCCGGGGTGACGGGGACGGATACGTTTACCTTCAGGGTGAATGATGGAAGCGTGGATTCCAATTTGGCGCGGATCACGGTGACGATCAATGCGGTGGCGGCGGAAGTGACGAATAGCCTGGGGATGACGTTCAAGAGGATTCCGGCGGGGACGTTTGTGATGGGGGCGTCGGATAGTGATGTGAGTGCGGATTCCTGGTTGAGGTATTCAATCCCGAGACATCAAGTAACTATTAGCAGTTCTTTTTATATGCAGGCAACTGAAGTGACGCAAGGTCAGTGGCAAGCAGTGATGGGAAACAATCCATCGTATTATCCGGGATGTGGCATTTCTTGTCCGGTTGAGAATGTTTCCTGGGACAATATTCAAGATTTTATCTCCCGTTTGAATAGTCGTGATGAGGGTACATATCGATTGCCGACTGAGGCAGAATGGGAGTATGCAGCGAGGGCTGGATCGACGACATCCTATTCGTTTGGATCATCCGTTGGTAGTATAAGCGAATATGCATGGTGGGGGTGTTTCTCGAATGGCAATTCTGGCTGCATAACACATCCAGTGGCGCAAAAATTATCAAATCCATGGGGATTATATGATATACATGGCAATGTCTGGGAATGGGTTTCGGATTGGTACGGACAATTTACAACTTTATCGGTTGTTGATCCGCATGGGCCTATTACAGGTCTGACCAGGGTTTTCCGTGGCGGCAGCTGGGGTGGTAGTGGCCCAGGTAACTTTTCTGCCATACGAGATGAAGAAACTCCCGACTATCACACCGATAATCTGGGCTTCCGCCTCGTCATGGATCCACGCACGAACTAAAATTCACCTGCCCATCAAGCAGAACCAGCACCCACGCCCCCCAACAAAACCCGCTGGCACTGCCTGCTCGGCAAGGTGCTGGAGGAACCCCTGACCCGGCTGGAGGTCTCGGTTCAGACCGAGGTGGACGTGGTGAGGTGCAAAGATTCCTTTTGACAGTGAATCTGTCACCCGATACACTCTATCCAGCAAATTGATCAAGCTCCATGAGGTGTTACGAACAGGTCATGTCCCATGAATGAAAACCTGGAATCTTTCATCAAAGGTGCCGGGAGTTTGTTGGACCTTTTCCCAGGCGTTGGATCCGCACATCTTGCGCTTTCGATGGGGAAACCTCCGGCCCCTTTGTCTGCCAGTGAGGCTGCGGAGTTCAATGCCGCAGCCCTGCGCCGTGATTGGCAGCAGGTCGGAGATGCACTGCGGGCCGTGGCTGCTGAACGGCATGACCACGCCTAAATCTTTCCCGCAACGTCGTCCACAGTCAACCAGGGCACCCCAGGCGGTTGACCGCACGACACAGGCCACCGTATCCATTCAGCAAGCCCGTCTTGTTGCCACCCGCATGACCGGCCCCATTCCAGATCCGACCAGCCTTGGCCTGTATGGCGAAATTGATCCCTCTTTCCCAGAGAGATTGATGGCTGCCATGGAACGACAGGAGGCACACAGACAGACGCTCGAAAAATTCAGTCTTGAACAGTATTATGCACAAGAGGCTGCAAGGCAAGAAAGAAGTTATTCAATACAGAAGCGGGGGCAGATTTTTGGGCTGGTGGTCTCTCTTGCAGCGTTTGCAGTCTCTGCCATGCTCGCTGTACTTGGTCACGACTGGGTGGCATCTGGAATCGCGGTAACCGCTTCGGTTTCTTTGGCAGTTGCTTTCATTACAGGGCGTGTGCTTGACAGGAAGAAATCATCAAAAGATCAAAAATCATCAACAGAATAATTTTTAAATAGATTATAAAAATGTTATCTTGTGTTGTTTTTCATGTTTTCTCTCTGGTATCAGGAGATTGCGCATGAAAGGAACCGCACAAACCGTTGAGCCGGTGGGCTGGACCCCGGAGGCGGTGATGGATCTGGGACGACGGACCTGGTTTGAGGCGATGATGAATGCCATGCCGGAAGAGGAGTTGTTCCGGATTCGCAGAACGGCCCATATCCGTGAGGAAGGACGCGAGGAAGGGGAGGCAAAAATCATCCTGCGTCTGCTGACCCGCCGTTTCGGCCCGTTGCCCGCAATCATCCAGGAAAAAATCGCCCAGGCCGATTCGACATCACTGGAGCGATGGGGAGATCGCCTGCTGGATGCAGGGTCTTTGGAGGAGGTGTTTGCCACGGACCCGTCAGCTTCAAGTCATTGATCGAGATTCAGCGGCAGAACAGCACTTCAGATGACCCACTCTCCATCCATCCCCAACAAAACCCGCTGGCACTGCCTGCTCGGCAAGGTGCTGGAGGAACCCCTGACCCGGCTGGATGTCTCGGTTCAGACCGAGGTGGACGTGGTGAGCGGGTCGCCCAAGGCGGATATTCTGCTTTTGCGCCGGGAGGGAGAGGATTGGACCGAAGCGCAAAGGGCTTGGCTGGCCGATGGGTTGCATGATACCACGGCCAGGGAACTCTTGATTGAGTTCAAGTTCACCAAAAGCCTGAACGAAGAGGCGATCGGGCAACTCTTTGTCAACGACTTCCTCTACCGCGCCAAGCAGAAGTTGGGATTCCATGAATTGAATAGTTTCCTCCTGGTCTCCAAAACACCGCGCCAGGAGATTCTACGCTCTCATGGTTTCAAACCCCAGGACAAGGCCGGGGTGTATGGAACCGAAGCCCCGCAAATCCATCGGTTGCGTTTGATTGTGTTGAACGAACTGACCGATCTGCCCCATAATGCCTTATTGAAATGCTTTGCGAGTCGCGAACCGGAGTGGCGCAAGGGGTTTGCCCGGATGATTGCCTCGGGACTGACCGCCCTCTCCGATGAATTTGCCTGTTTTCTCTCTGGTATCAGGAGATTGCGCATGAAAGGAACCGCACAAACCGTTGAGCCGGTGGGCTGGACCCCGGAGGCGGTGATGGATCTGGGACGACGGACCTGGTTTGAGGCGATGATGAATGCCATGCCGGAAGAGGAGTTGTTCCGGATTCGCAGGACGGCCCATATCCGCGAGGAAGGGCGCGAGGAAGGGGAGGCAAAAATCATCCTGCGTCAACTGACCCGCCGTTTCGGTCCATTGCCGGCAATCATCCAGGAAAAAATCGCCCAGGCCGATTCGACATCATTGGAACGATGGGGAGATCGATTGCTGGATGCGGGTTCTTTGGAGGAGGTGTTTGCTGACGATTCTCAAGGCCCGACTCACTGAAACAGCTTCTGATTGCCGATATACCCCGCCACCCCCTCCGGCATCATCCCCGCCACCGCCTCCCCGGTCCGCAACCGGTGTCGCAACTCGGTGGAGGCGATGGGCTGGGGGGTGACGCGGATGGGCAGGAAACCATACCGCCCCAGCCGCTGCCGATCCAGCTCCTCCACAGAGCCGACCCGGAATCGCTCCAGATACTCCCAGGCCGGAAAATCCACCTCCCCCACAAACCCTGGTCGGGTCATCAAGACCACATGGGCCAACTCCGGAATTCGTCGCCACGCCCGCCACAGATGCAGCTCCCGCAGGATATCGGCACCGATCAGCAGCACCGGCTCCTGGTCCGGGTGAAGGCAATGCCATGCGGTTAATGTATTGACCGTATAGGAAATTTCGGAAGATTGAGCCTCAATCTCCCAGAGATCGAAGCCAGGCCACCCCGTCAATGCCAGACGGAGCATGGCCAGACGGTGTTCGACCGGAGCGAGGAGTTCCGGCCCCTTGAAGGGATGAACCCCGGTGGGAATGAACACGACCCGCTCCAGACCCAAAGCCTGCATGGCCTCCTGGGCCGGGCGCAGATGACCGTAATGCGGGGGATTGAAGGCTCCCCCCAACAGACCCGTTTTGCGGATCATTGGCGCAACTGACCGTCTCCCAAGACGATGTATTTCAGACAGGTCAACCCTTCGAGTCCAACGGGACCGCGCACATGGAGCTTGTCGGTGGAGATCCCCATCTCGGCGCCCAATCCGAACTGGAAGCCGTCGTTGAAGCGGGTCGAGGCGTTGACCATGACCGCCGAGGAGTCCACCTCGCGCAAGAATCGCATGGCGCGGCCATGATCGCGGGTGACGATGGTTTCGGTGTGACGCGACGAATGGGCCTCGATGTGGGCCAACGCCTCGTCCAGCGACGCGACCACCCGGATCGAGAGGATCGCGGCCAGATGTTCGGTGTCGTAATCTTCCGGGGTGGCGGGGAGGATGCTTTCGCCGACAATGGCCTGGGTCTCTGCGCAGCCGCGCAGTTCACAGCCGGCCTCTTGCAGACGATGGCACATGTAGGGCAGAAAATCGGCGGCCACAGCCTGATGAACCAACAAGGTCTCGGTGGCGTTGCATACTCCGGTGCGCTGCATCTTGCCGTTGAAGGTCAACTCTTCGGCCATCTGCGGGTCGGCATAACGATCCACATAGGTGTGACAGATCCCGTCCAGATGTTTGATCACCGGAATGTGGGACTCCTCCATCACCCGCTGGATCAACCCCTTGCCGCCACGAGGAATGATGATGTCCACATAGCGATCACTCTTGAGCAAGGCACCCACCGCAGCCCGATCCGTGGTGTCGATGAACTGCACGGCTGCGGCAGGCAGTCCGGCCTCCTGCAACCCTGCGGCAAGACAGGCGGCAATGGCGCGATTGGAATGGATCGCTTCCGAGCCGCCGCGCAGAATCACCGCATTGCCCGATTTGACGCACAACGCTGCCGCGTCCGCGGTGACATTGGGACGGGATTCGTAAATGATGCCGATCACGCCGAGCGGCACCCGCATCCGTCCCACCAGCATGCCATTGGGACGGGGTTTCATCTCGGTGATCTCGCCGACCGGATCGGGCAGCGCCGCCACCTCCCGCACGCCGTCGGCCATGGCCTGAATCCCCTTGTCGGTCAGACGCAACCGGTCGATCATCGCCGGAGTGAGGCCATTGGCTTCGGCAGCGGCCAGATCCAGGGCATTGGCTGCCTGAAGCGCCTCCCGGTCGGCCAGCAGCCGGTCGGCCATCAAAGCCAGGGCGCGATTGCGGGTCGTGCCGTCGCTGGCAGAGAGCAGACGGGCTGCGGCGCGGGCCTGTTGGCCGATCTGTTCCATCATGGCAATGGTATCCGACATGGGCGTAATCACTCCCCTTGGGTGGCTGCGGAGGTCAGGACCAGATTATCCCGATGGATCACCTCTTCGGTGCCGAGATAACCGAGAATGGCTTCAAACTGGCGACTGTGACGCCCGGCAATGCAGGCCAGATCGCTGCTGTTGTAGTTGACGATCCCCTTGGCCAACTGCTGACCATCCGGGGCCTGGCAATGGACCACCGCGCCACGGGCAAACTCGCCCAGAACCGTGGTGATCCCCTTGGCGAGCAGGCTGCGCCCCTGAAGCAGGGCCTGGGATGCCCCGGCATCGAGCAGGATTTCGCCGCGCCCGACACGGGCATTGACGATCCACCGTTTGCGGGCAGGCAGAGGATTGTCCAGCCCCAGAAACAGGGTGCCGACCGGTTGAGCGCCGAAGACTTCGGAGATGGGATCTTCCCGGAAGCCGTTGGTCAGGAGCATGCGACAGCCGCTGCGGGCGGCCATGCGGGCGGCCTTGATTTTGGTCGCCATCCCCCCCTTGCCGACCAGGGATCCTGCGCCACCGGCCATGGCTTCGATCTCCGGCGTGACCCGTTCCACCAGGGGAATGAATTGCGCCTCCGGGTTGATGCGCGGGTTGCTGTCGTAGAGACCGTCGATATCGGACAGAAGAATCAGCAGATCCGCATCCACCAGATCGGCCACATTGGCCGACAAGGTGTCGTTGTCGCCGAATTTCAACTGATCGGTCATGACCGTATCGTTTTCATTGACAATCGGCACCAGACCGAGTTCCAGCAGGGTTTTCAGGGTATCGCGGGCATTGAGATAGCGTTGACGGTTTTCCACGTCGTCGCGGGTGAGCAGGGCCTGGGCCACATGAATGCCGAGGCTCTCGAACGCCTCTTCGTAGTGGCGCATCAACACCCCTTGTCCGGCGGCGGCGGCGGCCTGTTTCTCCTGGAGAGAGGCCAGCGGGCGATTGAGTTTCAGCAACGGACGGCCTGCGGCGACCGCTCCGGAGGTGACCACCACCACCCGTTTGCCCTGTTCCATCAGCCGGGCGATTTCGCGCGCGCGCGCTGCGATCCATTCGGGCCGCAATCCTTCGCCGCCGCCGGTCAGCAGATTGGAGCCGATCTTGACCACCACGCGGCGTGCGTGGATCACCTCGCGCCACTGTTCTGCCAGGGACTTATTTGGCCCAGATGCACTCGACGCCATCTTCGTCCTCGTCTTCTTCCAGCGCGTCGTCTTCAAAGTCGTGGTGGACGCTGCCCCGGCCTGCCTTGGTGGGGGCGTCCTCCAGTGGGGCATGATAGCGTTCGGGTTCGCGCTCCGCGCGGGCCTGACGGACCCGTTGGTCCAGGGCATGGAGGAGTTCAGGGATCCCTTCGCCCGTGACCGCTGAAATCCAGAAGATCGCTTCCACCCGACCTTTGAGTTTCTTGCGGAATTTCTTGAAAATCTCCTGGCGCTCTTCGGCGCTCAGCAGATCGCATTTGCTCAACACGGCCCAGCAGGGTTTGGCCGCCAGGGCCGGGGAGTAGGCAGCCAGTTCAGCTTCGATCATCCGGAAGCGGCGCCAGGGTTTCTCTTCCGACATCGGGGAGGCGTCCACCAGATGGAGCAGCAGCGGGCAGCGTTCGACATGTTTTAAAAAGGCCCGGCCCAGTCCTTTGCCAGCTTCGGCCCCTTCGACCAGTCCGGGGATGTCGGCCATGACAAAGCCTCCCTCGTCGCCGCTGCGCACCACGCCGAGATTGGGGACCAGGGTCGTGAAGGGATAATCGGCGATTTTCGGGCGTGCGGCTGAGACTTTGGAGAGCAGGGTGGATTTGCCAGCATTGGGCATGCCGGTCAGTCCCACATCGGCCAGGAGTTTCAACTCCAGCCAGACCCAGCGTTCGATGCCCTCTTCGCCGGGCTGGAAATGGCGCGGCGCGCGGTTGACCGAGCTTTTGAAGTGGGTATTGCCCAGGCCGCCGCGACCGCCCGGAGCCACGACAAAGCGTTGGCCCGGCTGCCAGAGATCGCAGAGGATCGCGCCATCGGCGTCGTCGCGCACCACGGTGCCCACCGGCACCCGCACTTCCAGAGGGGGAGCCGAGGCACCGGTCCGGCATTTGCCCATGCCGTGGACGCCCCGTTTGGCTTTGAAGTGTTGTTTGTAGCGGAAATCGATCAGGGTATTGAGATGGAAATCGGCGATCAGGACCACATCCCCGCCGCGTCCGCCATCGCCGCCGTCCGGACCGCCGAGGGGGACATATTTTTCCCGCCGGAACGAGGCCGAGCCGCTCCCACCATCGCCGGAGCGGACATAAATTTTGACCTCATCCAGAAAGCGCATGCGTTGAACCGCGTGGAGGTGTAATCAACCATTGAAAGAAAAGAGGGGGGTCTGGGGGATTCTTCCCCCAGGGTTTTGACGTTAAACAAAAAATTTTTATAGATTTTGCTTTTAAAGTCAAAACCCTGGGGGAGGAATCCCCCAGACCCTCTCTTTTTTTTTAATTGTCAGGCCGCAGCCGTGACATGGATATAGCGGCGATTGTTGCGTTCGGCGAAGGAGACCACCCCTTCGACCAGGGCGAACAGGGTGAAATCCCGTCCCATGCCCACGCCCACACCCGGATAGACCTGGGAGCCGCGTTGGCGGATGAGGATATTGCCCGGAATGACTTTTTGTCCGCCGTAGCGTTTCACGCCCAAGCGGCGTCCGATGGAATCGCGTCCGTTGCGGGTTGAGCCACCCGCTTTTTTGTGTGCCATGAGTCGTCTCCCGACTGAAAGATCAAAATCGCAGGATTCTGTGTGTCAAAGATCAGGCCGTGATGCCGGTCACACGCAGTTCGGTGAGCTGCTGGCGATGGCCATGGGTGCGCCGATAATTTTTGCGTCGTTTTTTCTTGAAGACCAGGACTTTTTTGTCCTTGAACTGGCGCAGGATGGTGCCGGTGACCTGGCTGCCGGAGAGTTCGTTTCCGGTTTTGAGGTTGCCATCGACCGAGACGAGCAGCACATCGGTCAGTTGGACATCTTCTCCTGCTTCTCCGGGCAGTTTTTCGACGCGCACGACATCATCGACCGCCATTTTATATTGTTTTCCGCCGGTGCGGACCACTGCATACATATCCACCACTCCTTATCTCTCTTTTGTGCCGTCTGTGCCGGATGCCACTGCGAGGCCCCATGCTCCCCAAGCCCTGAGGCGATCAGAAACTCTCTATTATCACTCTGGACCCGGAAATGTCAACCCCAAATTCCGCAACAATTCCAGGGTTTCGAAGAGGGGCAGGCCGACCACGCCGGAATAGGAGCCTTCCAGGTGACAAACCAGGAAGGCGCCGATCCCTTGAATGCCATAAGAGCCAGCCTTGTCAAGGGGTTCGCCGGTGGCGACATAGGCGGTGATCTCTGCCCGGGTCAGGCTTTTGAACGCAACCCGACTGGTCACGACCTGCACCACCCCCTCCGGATGGTTGCGCGTGCAGACCGCGATGGCGGTCAGCACCCGGTGGGTGCGGCCCGAAAGACGGGCGAGCATGGCCATGGCCTCTTCGGGGCCGGCGGGTTTGCCGAGGATCTCCCGGTCACAGACCACGGCGGTATCGGCCCCCAGCACCAGGTGATCCGGTTCGGGGTCGAAGGCGGCACGGGCTTTGGTCAGGGCCATGCGGGCGACATAGGCTTCCGGATCTTCGTCCGGGAATACGGATTCATCGATGGTGGTCGGCCACACCTCGGGGTCGAGTCCAACCTGACGCAAGAGCGTCAACCGCCGTTCCGAAGCCGAAGCCAGACGCAAACGCCTGCCCGAAAATTGTCCCGGATCAAGGTTTCCGGGGATGCGGGGATCTTTTTCAGATGGAATTGCCAAAAACCGTCCCTCCATGGGTCAAGAACACTTGACGGTTTCCGTCTCGCGATCCTATTGTGTGCAACCAAGTTTTCCACCATTATCGCGCCTGATTCCATGAAAAGCCAGCCATGAAACCGTCATCCCCATCCAATCTGCCACCGGTCCTGAAACGGCTGGGAGAACTGATCGGACCGGACCTGGAACGGACCAATTCGATCATTCTGGAGCAGTTGAACTCCCAGGTCGAATTGATTCCGAAGATGGGGGCGCACATCATCGAAAGCGGTGGCAAACGGTTGCGACCGGTTCTGACCCTGCTGGTGGCCCGTCTGTTCGGCTATGCGGGCCAGGACGACGCCTTGCTGGCGGCGGTAGTCGAGTTCATCCATACCGCCACTTTGCTGCACGATGACGTGGTGGACAAATCCGATACCCGACGCGGACGGGCCACCGCCAATTCGGTCTGGGGCAGCAAAGCCCCGGTTCTGGTGGGGGATTATCTCTTTTCCCGTTCGTTTCAGATTCTGGTCGCCCATGGCGATCTGAAGGTGTTGCAGATCATTGCCGACGCCTGTGCCGTCATCTCCGAAGGGGAGGTGATGCAACTGGTGGCCACCAACGATCTGGCCACCAGCGAAGAACATTATCTGGAAGTGGTGCAACGCAAGACCGCCACCCTGTTCGCGGCTGCGGCCCAGATCGGCGCGGTGCTCAACCATCGTCCGGCCTCCGAGGAAGAGTCCCTGGCCCGCTATGGCCTGCTTTTGGGCAAGGCCTATCAGGTAGTGGACGACGCCCTGGACTATTCGGCCACCAACGAAGTGTTGGGCAAAAGCGTGGGCGACGACTTCCAGGAAGGCAAGATCACCCTGCCGGTGATCCACGCCTATCGCCACGGCAGCCCGGAAGAACGCCAATTCTGGAGCCGCTGCCTAGAGCGCAAGGATTTCCCGGAAGGGGCGTTGCAGCGGGCCATTCAACTGGTGCGGGAACGCGGTTCGCTCGATTATGCCATGGATCGCGCCAAAGCCTTTGCCGGCGAAGCCAAGGCCCAACTGGCCCGACTGCCCGATACCCCGGAGCGCGAAGCCATGGCCATGCTCGCCGATTTTTCTTTTGAACGCAGCTATTGACCTGCGAATTCATTTGAGGTATGCTGTTCGGATTGGTCGGCTTTCGGGGTGTGGCTCAGTCTGGTAGAGCACAGCGTTCGGGTCGCTGGGGTCGTGAGTTCGAATCTCGCCACCCCGACCAATTTATCCATTTGGCAAGTTGAACGCCCACCCGCAAAGGTGGGCGTTTTTTGCGTTGGAGCCGATCCGCATGACACCTGCGTATGGTATGTTTTTTTCTAAAACTTCACCCCTGCGCTCAAATCACTTCCGGACACGAATCAAAGGGGCGCTCAACACCCTGAGGGAGCAATCCCCCGGTCGCGCTCTTTATCTTGCCGCAGTGCGCATCCCGCTCCAGCAACGTCATACCTGGACGCCAAGGCCAGAATTGTCTAACCTTTTTTCGCTTGGCTTCACCGGTACGGTCTTTTTATTCATTCAGGAGTCTCAATCCATGGCAGGACACAGCAAATGGGCCAACATCAAAATCCGCAAGGGGGCGCAGGATGCCAAGCGGGGCAAGATCTTCACCAAACTGATCCGTGAGATCACCACCGCAGCCCGCATGGGCGGAGCGGACCCTGCGGCCAATCCCCGTCTGCGGGCAGCGATCCTGGCGGCACGGGCGCAAAACCTGGCCAAGGATACCATGGAAAAGGCGATCAAACGCGGGGCCGGGGCCGAAGAGGGCACCGATTACAAGGAAGTGCGCTTCGAAGGCTATGGCCCGGCTGGCGTGGCGATCCTGGTCGATACCCTGTCGGACAACAACAACCGCACCGTGGCCGATGTGCGCCATATCTTCAGCAAGTACGGCGGCAATATGGGTTCGTCCGGGTGCGTCTCCTATCTGTTCGACAAGAAAGGTGAAATCGTATTCCAGGGCGCCAACGAGGAGAAACTCATGGAAGCCGCCCTGGAGGCCGGGGCCGAAGACATGATCGCTACCGACGGCACCTGCGAGGTGATCACCACCCCCGAAGAGTTCGAAAGCGTGCGCGATGCTTTGGCTGCGGCTGGATTCGCCAATCCGGAATCGGCAGAGGTGACCTGGCGGCCTCAGAACACCGTCACCCTCGACGAAAAAAGCGCCACCACCATGCTGAAACTGCTCGACATGCTCGAAGACAACGACGACGTGCAAAAGGTCTACGCCAATTTCGACATTCCCGACGAAATCATGGAGCGGCTCGGCTGACGCCATGCGCGTTCTGGGGATCGATCCCGGCAGCACGGTCACGGGTTGGGGGGTGGTGGAGTCGCATGGTTCGGGTTTCCGGCATGTGGCCCATGGCGCGATCCGCACCGCGTCCGAGACCCCCTGGCCGGAACGGCTGGGGCGGATCTTCGACGGATTGAGCGCCGCCATCCGCGCTCATCACCCGGAAGCGGCCACGGTAGAGGAGATTTTTGTGGCGGTGAACGTGCAAAGCGCCTTGAAACTGGGTCAGGCCCGAGGCTCGGCCATCGTCGCGGCCAACGCGGCGGGGCTGCCGGTCTTTGAATATACCGCCTTGCAGATCAAACAGGCGGTGGTGGGCTATGGCCGGGCGGAAAAAAGCCAGGTTCAGGCCATGGTCAGGATGCTGCTCTCCTTGCAGACCGCTCCCCCCCAGGATGCGGCGGATGCTTTGGCGGGCGCTTTGTGTCATCTGCAACGCTCCTCCGGAGTCGCGGCACTGGTGGCCCGTCAGGAGCGACGATGATCGCCCACATTCGCGGCATTCTGGCCGAAAAAGAGCCGCATCAGGTGGTGGTGGATGTGGGCGGCGTGGGGTATCGGATCTTCATTCCCCTCTCCACCTTCGAACGTCTGCCCGCCATCGGCGAGGCGGTCAAGTTGCTCACCGTGATGCATGTGCGCGAAGACGCCATGCTGCTGAACGGCTTTGTCACCCCGGCGGAACGGGAACTCTTCGTGGTATTGAATTCGGTGGCGGGCATTGGCGCCAAACTGGCCATGGCCGCGCTCTCCACCTTTGCCCCCGAGGCCCTGATTTCAGCCGTGGCGCGCGAGGATGCCACCCTGCTGGCGCGCATCCCCGGCGTCGGCAAACGGATCGCCATGCGACTCGTGGTGGAACTCAAGGACCGGCTGCCCGCACTCCCCCCGGCCAGCCCGGATACCCTCCCGACGCCGGAGGGAAGCAGCGCCGACGCCCCCCTCCTCCCGACCGCCGCGCCTGCGACCACCCAGACCCCCTTCACCCTGCGTCAGGATCTGGTCTCCGCCCTGGTCAATCTGGGCTATCGCGCCGTGGATGCCGAACGGGTGCTGCGCACCCTGCCGCCTCATGAACTGAACGATCCGGCCATTGCCCTGCGCTCTGCCTTGAAGATCCTCTCCCGATGATCACCGACACCGACCGACTGATCACCCCGGAGATCCTGCCGGACGAGGAGCGACGCGAACCGCCCGGATTGCGTCCGCCCCGTCTGAACGAATTCGTCGGCCAGGAGGGGCTGAAGGCCAATCTCGAAATCTTCATCCAGGCGGCCAAAAACCGGGGCGAGGCTCTGGATCATTTGTTGTTGCATGGTCCGCCGGGTCTGGGCAAGACCACCATGGCCCGGATCATCGCCGCCGAAATGGCCACCGGCCTGAAAACCACCTCGGGTCCGATCATCGAGCGCGCCGGCGACCTGGCCGCGCTCCTGACCAATCTCGAATCCGGGGATGTGCTGTTCGTGGACGAAATCCACCGCCTGAGTCCGGCGGTGGAGGAGATTCTCTATCCGGCAATGGAGGATTTCCAACTGGATATCATGATCGGCGAAGGACCGTCGGCCCGTTCGATCAAGATCGATCTGCCCCCCTTCACCCTGGTGGGCGCCACCACCCGGGCCGGCCTGTTGACCAATCCGCTGCGGGATCGCTTCGGCATTCTGGCGCGGATGGAATTCTACAGCCCGGACGAATTGGCGCGCATCCTGCAACGTTCTGCCAGGATTTTGACGATTCCGTTGCACGAACATGGCGCCATGGAGATCGCCCGACGGGCACGCGGCACGCCACGGATCGCCAACCGCCTGCTGCGCCGGGTGCGGGACTTTGCCCAGGTGCGCGGGGCGCGGGCCATCGATGTGGTGGTGGCCGACGCAGCCCTCAATCTGCTGGAGGTCGATGGGTTGGGTCTGGACGCCATGGACCGGCGTCTGCTGCTGACCATTCTCGACAAGTTCGGCGGTGGTCCGGTGGGACTCGATACCCTGTCCGCCGCTTTGGGCGAGACCCGGGATGCCATCGAGGAGGTGATCGAACCCTATCTGGTGCAACAGGGTTTTCTGGATCGCACCCCCCGTGGACGACGGGTGACACCGGCGGCCTGCCGCCATCTGGGGCGCACGCCCCTGACCGAATGGCTGGGAATTTTGCCTTGAGTGGATCCGGTTTTCATTGGCCGGCGCGGGTTTATTACGAAAACACCGATGCCGGAGGCGTGGTCTATCACGCCGAATATCTGAAATTCATGGAACGGGCCAGAACCGAATGGTTGCGGGCGTTGGGATTCGGGCAGACACGACTTCTTGAGGAACGCGGCCTGCTTTTTGCCGTGGCCAACATGGAAATCGACTTTTTGACGTCTGCGCGTCTGGACGACCTGCTCAATGTTACGGTAATATTGGAACAGACCAAGCGGGTCAGCCTGACCTTGGCGCAAACCATCACCCGGAACGATGCCGCGGGCAACGCAATCCCGCTGATTCGGGCCAAAGTGCGTATCGCCATGCTGAGTCGTGATTTCAAGCCGGTTCGCATCCCTGCGGATCTTCTGAACCGGCTGCAACCTCCTATGGATGAACAACCGTGAATCAAGCACTGACCTCTCACAGCACCTGGGACCTGGTGGTCCAGGCCGGACCCGTGGTGAAACTGGTGATGCTGGCCCTGTTGGCGGCATCGGTGGTTTCGTGGGCCATCATCATCGAAAAATGGCGTCGTTTCCGGCGCGTCAGCAAGGATGCCGCCGAGTTCGAAGAGCGTTTCTGGAGCGGTGGCAGCGTGGCCAAGCTCTATCAGACCGCTGCCCAGGAGTGGCCGGAAAGCCCGATCGTCACCGTGTTCGTGACCGGATTCCGCGAATGGAAACGGTGGGAGGGCAATGGCAACAGCGGCCCACGGGTGAGCGAGGTGGGAGATCTGTTCATGAACGTGCGCCGCGCCATGAATGTGGCCTTGAACCGGGAAGTGGACAATCTGGGCCGGGGACTGACCTTTCTGGCCACCGTGGGTTCGACTTCGCCCTTCATCGGCCTGTTCGGCACCGTGTGGGGGATCATGAACTCCTTCCTGGGGTTGGCCGGGGCCAAATCCACCACCCTGACCATGGTGGCTCCGGGTATCGCCGAAGCCCTGATCGCCACGGCCATGGGGCTGGTGGCCGCCATTCCGGCGGTGATCGCCTATAACAAATATGCCGCCGATTTGCGCAGACAGCATCAAAAAATGGACAACTTCGGCTCGGAATTCCTCAACATTCTGGAGCGGCAATCCTCGCGTCGCGGGAGTCAACCCTGATGGGCATGGGAACAGGCGCCAATTCGGGATCAGACCGGCTCCACACCATGAGCGAGATCAATGTCACGCCCATGGTGGATATCATGCTGGTGCTCCTGGTCATCTTCATGGTGACCGCCCCGCTGTTGACCCAGGGGGTGGAGGTCAATCTGCCGGACTCGGAGGCCAGCGCCCTGAGTACCGATCAGGAGCCATTGGTGATCAGCGTCACCGCCAGCGGAGCCACCTATATCGAAGACCGGGCGGTGACCGTCACCGAAATGGTGGACAAGATCCGGGCGATTCGCAAAAACAATCCCACCTTTCCGGTTTATGTGCGCGGTGATCGCAGTGCCGCGTATGGTTCCATCATGGCGGTGATGGCCCAGTTGCAGATGGCCGGCGTGGACCGGGTCGGCCTGATCACCGAACCTCCTCCTGGTTGAGCGATGCTCTCCCGCACCACCCTGCTGGCTTCGGTTGCGCTCCATCTGCTGATTGTGGCGCTGTTCTTTGTCGTGCCCTTCACGCAACCACCGCCGCCGCTGCAACCGGTGTTTGCCGTGAATCTGGTCGAACTGCCGCCCAAGCAGCAGCAGAAAACGCTCCCCAGAAAAGCCGAGACGCCGCCGAGCGCGCCCAAACCGACGCCAACGCCGCCCAAGGAGCCGCCGCCGACCCCAGCGCCGCCCAAGGAGGTGCCGCCGCTTCCTCCGCCGCCCAAGGAGCCGCCGCCAACGCCGCCGCCTCCCAAGGAGCCGCCGCCCAAACCGCCGGAACCGAAGGAGCCGCCGCCCAAACCGCCGGAGCCAAAGGAGGCGCCCAAGCCGCCGGAAAAACCGACGGAGAAAAAGCCGCCGGAAAAACCGCCGGAGAAGCCGCCGGAAAAACCGACGGAAAAACCGACGGACAAGAAACCACCGGAAAAGCCGACCGAAAAACCGGTTGACAAGCCTGTGGAGAAGAAACCGCCGGAAAAACCGACGGACAAGGCCGTGGATAAAACCGCTGCCGACAAGAAACCGCCGGAAAAACCGGCGGAAAAACCGGCGGAAAAACCGGTTGAGAAGAAGTCGGAAGAGACGCCACTGGATTTTTCCAAAGCGATTGCCAAGCATCAGAAGGCAACGCCGACCAAGAGCGACTCCAAGGCCGAAGAGAGCAAACCGGCGCCCGCCGCCGCAGCCGAGGCGGCCCATCCGGCCCCGGCTGCCACGAGCGCGGATCCGCCCGTCTCCTCGTTTGCCATCTCACGTTGGCAACACGGGGTGACCAACAAGGTGCGCGACAACTGGCGCAAACCGGGTGGATTGCGTGGCGAGGCCGCCCTGGAGGTGATTGTCGTGGTGCAGGTGGGACCGGATGGTTCGCTGCTCAATCCACGGGTCAGCCACTCTTCGGGCAACCCGGTTTATGACGAATCGGTGATGCGCGCCATCAGCAAGACGGTCTCCGTGGATCCCCCCCCCATGGGGTGTCAGGAGTGCCGCGAGTTGGAGATCCGCTTCCGTCCCGAGGTGGATTGAGTCTGAAAAAAAAAGCCCTTTCTCCGCGTCAATCAGAGAAAGGGCTTTTTTTTGTCCTGGCTGCTGCGCGCTTTCCAGAGCGCTCACTTTTTTTAAAAAAAAAGCGGGGGTCTGGGGGATTCTTCCCCCAGACCCCCGCTTTTCTTTCAATACGTTACCTGTCGGCAAACCGGTCAGCGCCAGTGCCGTTCCTGCCAGCCGTGACGGCTGTAACGCGAGCGGAAGCCATCCGGATAGACCACAACCGGCGCCGGATAATAATAGACCGGAGCCTGTTCCACGATCACGGTGCGGGCAACGGGTTGCGCGTAAACCACAGGCGGCGGCCCGTAGACCACCGCAGCAGGTTGCTGAACCACAACCCGCTCCCGACGCACTCCCCCCGAATCCTGCCCCATGGCATATCCCAAAACACCTCCCGCCACAGTGCCGATCAGGGCGTTTTCCGTGCGATTTTTCGCAGGTCCGGACATGGATCCGATCAGAGCGCCGGTCATGGCACCCCAACCGGCTCCGCTGGCGCCATCGGCCTGCGCGGGTTGGAGAGTCAGCACTGCCAGTCCGGCAACAGCCACGGGTACGACAAGCCAACGTTTCATCGAAGTCACTCCTCACGCCCTCAAAGGGGTCATGCAGCAGATTGTTTGGCCAAACTTCATCCAGTGAAAGAGAAGAAGGGGTCTGGGGGATTCCTCCCCCAGGGTTTTGACTCTAAACAGAAAAATTTAGAAAATGTTTTGCTTTTAAAGTCAAAACCCTGGGGAACGAATCCCCCAGACCCCTTCTTTTCTTTCCATGGTTCAACCATGGCAGACGCGCGTCTGGAATTCACCTTGCCACGAGAAGCAGTACGGTTTGAACCCACGATATCATCTTAAACGAATCCCACGCAGAAAGCGACAAGAGATTTTTTGGGCACGGCGTGACCATCCTATCCCTTGGCCACCCGCCCGATCCACTCGCGCCCCTCCTGACGCATGCCCAGAAAGCGATGGCCGTTGACGCGACACCAGGCCGGCAGATCCTGGGTCAACCCCGGATCCGTGGCGCGCACTTCCAGGATCTCCTCCGTCCTCATGTCACGCATGGCCGCATCCACCTTGAGGATCGGCATGGGACACAGCAAACGTCGGGCGTCAATGATCCGATTGGGGGGAGATGCCGTTTCCATCATCGTGAAAACCGGGATTCAACATGATCCAGAAATTCCGCAATACGTGTGATGCAATCGGATCGGTCCAAAGGTGCGTCCTCCATACCCGGCCATTGATACCGTAACTGAACTGCATAAGGATTGAATTCCACCAGTGGCCACCACGCATCAACATCCATATTTTCCTCTTCCAGTACGGCCAACAATTTTCTCAGGTCATGAGTTTTCGGATAATTTGCCCCAAGAATGATCAGCCAAACTTTAAGACCCTTCTCAATGGCCTGCTGGGCATGAAAACCAAAAATGGCTTCCGAAAAGATCTCAAGATCCCCCATTCCGGTCAAGGAGCGGAGATCCGCACGCGCCAGTTCCAATAATCCATGCGCATGATCTTCATCGCTCATAAAGCACTTTTCCCTCACGCAACGCCTGGGCAATCATATGATTGACGCTGTGTCGCCAACGTTCAACCTCGTCCTGATTGAACAGCGCAATGTCCATGGGGACTGGCACCTTGGCCAACAAACGGGATAAACGGGCCAGCACACCACGCCGACTGTGGACCGCATCATACACGTCACGGGTGATCACCAATAAATCGACATCCGAATCCGGTCCGGCCTCACCGCGCACCCAGGAACCAAACACGATAATCCGTTCCGGATGAATCGCCTCGACAATGCGCGCACCAATGCGTTCCAGGTCTTCCCAGGTGGTCATCATCATTACACATACCACTCTTCCAGAATTTCATGCGCCGCCATGGGGGTGACGAGACGGGTCTCTTTCCGCTCCCCGGATTCCACGGTCATGACCAACTCCGGCAGTTCGCGCCCCTTGCCGAAACGGGCCGCCAGACGACAGGCCAGCGTGAGATCCTCGGCAGAGGGGGTGCCCTCCACCAACGTGACCGGACCCGGCAGATCGCGGGCGCGCACCAGCATGCGCCCCTCGACGAAACCCGACAGAAAATGGTTCTCGGCCTCATCCCGTCCGATCACCAGCTTGAAATGAGGCGCGGGACGCAAATGACGACCCGCCTTGAGCAACAGGATGTCCTCCATGGCATAGGCGCGACTGCCGCGATATTCCCACAAGTCGCGAAGCTTGCGGGCATAGTTCTCGTCGGTGAGAAAACAGCACCCTCCGGCAGGAGAGGGATACTCGCGAATGCCCAACTGGGCAGCCAAAGCCATTTGCGGCTTGCGGTTGCGACCGGAAAAACCCATCAACCGGGAACGATCCACCCAGCCGAGCTTTTCCGGTTCGGTCAGGGGCATGCGCAGGGCGGTGAGCGGACGCAACAGCCAACCGGCTGCGCCGGATTCCCGGTCGATCACCGGGAAGGTGTCACGACGCTGACTCATCGGACGCTGACCCAGCACCTCGCCGGTGAACAGAAAATGAAACCCCATGGAGCGCATCATCTCGAAGGCTTTTTGCACCATGAAGACCTTGCAGTCCAGACAGGGATTCAAATTCTTGCCATAACCGTGTTTCGGATCGGTGACGATACGCACATAATCTTCGGCAATATCCACCAGATGGAGCCGCACTCCGAGATTGCCGGCTGCATGCAGGGCATCATGACGCGGCGGTGGCGCGCCCGGCTTGGGATTGCGCATCGCTCCGGTGTGGGACTGGATGCAAAAGCCGGTATGGAAATTCACGCACTCGACTTCGATCCCCTGCTCCATGAGCAGACGGGCCGCCAGGGTGCTGTCCAACCCCCCGGAGAGCAGTCCCAACGCGCGCAACGGCACCGGACGATCAACGGTCGATGGCGTCATCATGCGCCTCCCAGCCAACGGGCCGCATCCAGGGCGTGATAGGTCAGGATCATGTCCGCGCCCGCACGCTTGAAACCGGTCAGGGTCTCCAGCACCACCCGTGGTTCGTCGATCCACCCCTGGGCCGCAGCCGCCTTGACCATGGCATACTCGCCACTGACATTGTAAACCGCCAGCGGCAGTTGGAACTGGTCCCGCAACTCCCGCAGAATGTCCATGTAGGCCAGTCCGGGTTTGACCATGAGCCAGTCCGCACCCTGTTCCACGTCGAGCGCCGCCTCCCGCAGCGCCTCGCGCCGGTTGGACGGATCCATCTGATAGGAGCGCCGGTCCCCGAAGGTGGGGGTGTTTTCCGCCGCCTCGCGAAACGGTCCGTAATAGGCCGAAGCATACTTCACCGCATAGGAGAGAATCGGTATCTGCGTATGCCCGGCCCGATCCAGCGCCGCACGGATCGCGCCCACCATGCCGTCCATCATGCCGGAAGGGGCCACCATGTCCACCCCCGCCTCGGCGTAAGAGACCGCCGCCCGACCGAGAATCTCCAGCGTGGCGTCGTTGTCAACCTCATGGCCCTGCAACACCCCGCAATGGGCGTGATCGGTGTATTCGCACAAACAGGTGTCGGCGATCACCCACAATTCTGGCAGATCTTCCTTGATCGCACGAATGGCTTGTTGCACAATGCCTTCGGGATCCACGGCATCGGAGCCGTGCGAATCCTTGATCTTTGGAATGCCGAACAGGATAATCCCCCCAAGCCCCAGTTGCTGCGCCTCACGGGCCACGGGCAACGCCTCGTCAATGGAGAGTTGCGCCACTCCCGGCATGGAGGAAACCGGCTTGCGGATTCCTTCGCCGGGTACAATGAACAACGGCAGCACCAGATCCTCGGGAGCCAGCCGGGTCTCACGAACCAACCGCCGAATGGCGGCTGTGCGACGCAAACGCCGGGGACGATGAACGAACGAAGCGGTCGGCATGGGGGGTGATTCACTCCTGAATGGTCGGAAACTTGATATCGGATCCCGAAATTATGAGGCGATTCCTCCTCGTCCCGCAAGGCGTGTTCTGGAATCGCCCCCTTGAAAATGGACCAAACGCGACGCCCTGGAAACCAGCGCAACGCGCGACATGGAAAAATCTATCATGGTGCAACGTATCGGGAATCGTCTGCTGGTCGCGGCTGCAAGTGACGTAGGACGGGTGCGCACCCTCAACGAGGATGCGTTTCTGGTCGATGATCAGATCGGCCTGCTCGTGGTCGCGGATGGCATGGGAGGTCACGACGCCGGCGAGGTGGCCAGCAAACTGGTGGTGGAATCGATCCGCACCACCCTGCGCGCCTTTCCGCGCTCCGCACCCGGCCCGATCTGCCCGATTCCCCATGCGGCCCCCCCCCTCCCCGGCAACGCCGGTCCCATGCCCCAGGACGAACCGACGGTGGATGAGGCGCCCAATCCCATCCTGAGCGTGGTGCAATCGGCCATCAACCGCGCCAACGCCGCAGTCAACGACGCCAACGTGAACCGTGGCTATCCCGATGGCATGGGTATGGGATCCACCCTGGTCGGCCTGTGGCTGCCGGAGTACAGCGAACGACCGGTGGTGTTCCATGTCGGTGACAGCCGTTCCTATCTGTTCAGCCAGGGCCAGTTGCGCCAATTGACCCAGGATCACTCCATGTACCAGCAATGGGTCAATTACGGCGCCCGGGGACAACCCCCTGCGCAAAACATCCTGCTCCAGGCCATGGGGCCATCCAGCTTCGTGACCCCGGACGTGACCTTCCAGGAGGTCGCTCCCGGAGATGTCGCCCTGCTGTGCTCGGATGGCCTGAGTGGCATGATCGCCCATACGCGCATTGCCGCCGTGTTGAACGAAACCAATGCGGACAATCTCGACGAAGCCTGTCACAAGTTGATCGATCTGGCGAAAAAAGCCGGGGGCCGGGACAATATCACCGTCATTTTAGGTTGCTTTTTATAGCAGTCGCCTGATTCACGAAAAACGGAGCAAAGAGGTCTCTCATGAGAGAAAACGCCAGGTTGGCCATCCTGTTCGCCGACATCGCAGGCAGCACCAAACTCTATGAAACCATCGGCGATGCCAAGGCACGCGAAATCACCTCGCGTTGCATCGAGTTGCTCACGGGGATCACCAATACCCACGGGGGACGCGTCGTCAAAACCATTGGCGACGAAGTGATGTGCACCTTTCCTTCTGCCGACACGGCTGCCGAAGCCTCGGTTCAGATGCAAGAAGAGGTCGCGGCCCAGGCCGTTCACTGGGGAACCCTGCTCAAGATCCGGGTCGGTTTCCATTTCGGCGATGTCATCCAGGAAAACAACGACGTGTTCGGCGATGCGGTCAATCTCGCCGCCCGCATGGCCGCCCAGGCCAAGGGGGATCAGATCATCACCACCGGCGACACCCTGGAGGCGATGAGTCCCCATCTGCGCATGGAAAGCCGCATGCTGATCACCACCACGGTCAAAGGAAAAACCAAGCCGATCCAGATCGTCGAACTGACCTGGGGCGAAGAGGAGGAGTTGACCATCATGGGAGGCGCCTCCCATGCCATCACCGCCAAAAACGCCCCGGCCATGACGGTTGCCTTCAACGAGCAGAAAATCACCTTGAGCGAAACCCAGTCCGTGGTCAGTTTCGGACGCGGCGCAACCAATACCTTCGTGGTGCCGGACAACATGTCCTCGCGGATGCATGCCCGGCTGGAATACCGGCGCGGCAAGATCTATCTGGTGGATCAAAGCACCAACGGAACTTATGTTGTCAACATGAAAGGTCAACAGACCTTTGTGCACCGGGACGAACTTCCCATCGAAGGAACGGGGCTGATCGGTCTGGGGCGCATCGTCACTCGGGATGATCCGTTGGCAGTCCGTTACCAACAATAAATCCCGGTCCTGAATCCTGCGCGCAGCACACCATTGAAAAAAAGAGAGGGTCTAGGGGATTCCTCCCCCAGGGGGTTGACTTTAAACCGCGACCATTTCGGGATCATGAGTTTTTGGCTCAAAGGCGTCGCCTGCGGCGACCAGGGGGCGC
>JADFWP010000059.1:7317-15831 GCA_015234115.1 Magnetococcales bacterium | reverse complement strand
AAGTCAAAACCCTGGGGGAAGAATCCCCCAGACCCCTTCTTTTTTTTCAAAAGTTTATCTCGCGATCTGGTCGCAAGTCAAAACTCCGAGGAATTTTTCGGCCTCCAGTTGCGCGCCAACTCCTGGGCACGGGCCAACTCGGCCGGGGTCATGATTCTGGCCAAAGAATCCCGCTCCTGGGCCGCACTCTCGTCCCCCTGGGCTGCCGCCAGATTGAGCCACATGTGCGCCTGAACACTCTCCTGGGCCACCCCCTGACCATTGCGAAACATCATGCCCAGATTGAACTGGGCCGTGGCATACCCCTGCTCGGCAGCAAGACGAAACCAACGTTCCGCCTCCTTATAGTCTTGCAGCACCCCCTGCCCCCGTTTGTAATGCATGCCCAGATTGTTCCGGGCCACGACACTGCCCGATTCGGCGGCACGACGAAACCAACGCAACGCCTCCTCCACGGAACGCGGCACCCCTTGTCCCTGCTCATGCAGGATCGCCAGATTGTTCTGCGCCTCGGCATCTCCCTGCTCGGCCGCCTTGTGATACCAGCGGGCCGATTCCTGGAAATCCTGCGGCACCCCCTGACCCTTTTTGTAAAGCTCGGCCAGGGCGTGTTGCGATTTGACCAGATCCTTTTCCGCCGCCTTGCGCAACCAGATCTCCCCCTGGCGATAGCCGTCGGCATTGCCCTGGGCCACCAGCATCAAACCAAGATTCTGCTGGGCAATCACATTGCCCTGCTCGGCGGCCTTGCGAAACCATTTTTCCGCCTCGCGCGGGTCACGGGTCACGCCCTGACCTTCGTAATACATCAGTCCAAGATTGTTCTGCGCCTCGGCATCGCCCCGCTCGGAAGCCTGAAGATATTGCTGGCGCAACTCTTCGTAATGATTCAGCTCTGCGGCGGCAAGCGGAGTGCATAACGCCAACGAAAGCATCCAGAAAGACAACAGGAGGGATGAGCGATTCATGACAGATTCCTCTCCAGCTGGAGGGTCATCCGATCCGCCGCCAGTTCCAAAGGACCGGCATAATGACGACGGCACTGGTCGAAAAACCGGGAATCCGGCCCGTCGATTGGATAGAAATGGTTCAGAACCAGACGCCTGACCTGGGCCTGGGCCGCCAGTTGACCGCACAATCCGGCGGAAAGATGCCCTTCGGCCTTGTTTTCGTCCAGGGTGGAACACTCCAGGATGGCCAGATCCGCCCGCGACATGAAATCGATCAGACCTGAATCCCAATCCGTATCCCCGGAAAAAACCACACTCTGCCCCTGATACTCAAAACGATAGGCACGGCTGGCAAACCGATCCGAATGGGGCGTGGCATGGGTGCGCACGGTCATGCCCTCCACGCCCCAACAGGCGGGCGCGTCTTGCACCTGGAACGGAAAAGAGGTCGGCGCCGCCGCTACCGGGGCGATGATCCGGGCAAAAAACTCGGTGAAACCCGGTGGGCCGTACAGGGTGAAGGGTTTGCTGCGGTTCAGACCCGGCAACCGGAAGGCATGAACCAGCGGGGTCAGATCGCCGATGTGATCGGCATGGACATGGGTGATGAAGGCGCCATCCAGATCGCGAAAATTCAGTCCCACCCGCTCCAGTTGCAACAACGTGCCGCTGCCGCAATCCACAAGGTATTGCCGTCCCGCCACGCCGAGCCAATGCCCCGGAGCGTGACGTTGCAGGGAGGGAACCCCGGTGCCGCTGCCGAGCACGATGATCTTCATGATTTTTATGACTCAGCAGATGTGGCCATACGGGGTGTGGACCAGGGCGCGGACCACGGCGCACCATCCTTTGCCGATGTTGACCGGGTGATAGCCGCCGCCGCCCAGGGCGAGCATGCGTCCATGGCCCAGATCCTCGGCCAGCCGGACCAGACGGGTGGTCACCTGCCCGTGCAGCGTGGGTGAAAGTCGCAGTTGGGCCAGAGGATCGCCAGCGATCGAGTCCGCGCCGCACTGGAGAATCACGAACTCGGGCCGTCCCTCTTCCAGAAAGCGCACCCCCTGGGACCAGCGTTGCATGAAATGGCTATCCCCTGCGCCGGGAGGCATGGGGATGTTGAGTTTGGTATTTTCCGCCGCCCCCTTGCCGGTCTCGGAAGCATCCCCGGTGCCGGGGTAGAGGTAGCGGCCATCCTGATGAAAATCGAGAAACCGCAGATCGGGATCCGACTCGAATGCATAGAAAACGCCATCGCCATGATGCGCGTCGATGTCCACATAGGCGATGCGCTGAATGCCGTACTCCTGGCGCAACGATTGGATCACCACACCGATGTCGTTGAATACACAGAATCCCCCGGCCCGTTCCGGACGGGCGTGATGCAGGCCGGCAATGGGCACGAAAGCCCGTCCGCACGCTCCGGCCATGATCTGTCGCATGGCGTCGAGCGCCGAACCGACCACATGGGAGGCGGCCTCGTAGACACCGGGAAAGGCCGGAGTATCCCCATAATCCAGATAACCATCACCAGTGAGTGACTGCTCCTGGACCTGTCGGACATACTCCGGGGTATGAAAGCGGGTCAACTCCTCCTCGGTGGCCGGGATCGGGTGGACCACTTCCACTTGGCCGTCCAACCCCTGGAGTTGGGCTTCGTCCCAGAATGCGGTCATGCGGTGCGGACCGAAGGGGTGGCCATCCGGGAAACCGTACCCGGCAATCTCGGGGCCGATGGTAACGCGGACGATCTGCCGGGGGGCGGTGTCGGACATGGTGGCAATCCCTTGGGTTGCGGGTGATATCAATAAAAATTTACCGGATGATCACGACTTTCTGGTACAGTCCGCCGAAAAAGGTCTCTTTGTGCATCTCGGCGGGTTGAAACGATTCCGGCAACCAGTCGGCGATTTCGGTGCGCCAGGTATCCATGGCGAACGGCTCCAGCGTGGTGAGGATCGGAACCATCAGATAGCGGAAGGGGTTGGTACGCACCGGCTGGTGATAATCGACGAAGATCACCTGTCCACCCGGTCGCACCACGCGCAGCGCCTCGGCGATGGTCTGTTCGCGCACACCGGCGGGTTGCTCGTGGAGCAGGAAGAAAACCAGCACCCGATCGAACTGTCCATCGTCGAAGGTGAGTCGGGTCGAATCCTGGTGATGGAGGCAGACATTGGCGCGACGACCCAGTTTCTTTTGCAGATTGAGCAGTTGTACCGGAGCCACATCCGCCACATGCAGTTTGGCGCCCGGAGCGAGGCGGTCGGCCAGTTTGGGGGTGAGGTTGCCGTAAACACACGCCACTTGCAGCACCTGGCCGGTGATGGGCATGCCCATGGCCGCCAGCGCGGCATCGCGCAGCTTGGCGAAGTTGCCCCACAAGATGGCGTTGACCAGCCATTGGCGCTCAAAGAAACGGACGCCATAGGGGTGCAGATAGGCCCACCAGTAGGTTTGCTGAAGATAGCTCGGGAGTGCCAAGTCGGAGGAGATCCGCAGCGGGGAGAAAGGGAGGGAGGTGTTGCTTTCCCTCAGGGGGATGGGGGCACATGAAGCAGCTGCCATGGCCGAGGATTTTTTCATGAGTGTTCCATTTGGTTGATGGATGGCTATGGGGTGGCCTGGAGAGAGTTATACAGAAACGGTCGCTATTGTCAATGCAACGCGCCTTGTCTCACGGGCAAAGGCGCCATTCAGGAATGAAGGGAGTTCATTTCGGTTGCAGGCGGTAGAGGGCATAGCGATAGGATTTCTCCCGAAATTCTGAAACGATCGTGGTATTGAAACGGGTATGGACCGTTGTGCAGAAGCGATTCTGAACAGGATCGGGCACGTTGCACCAGAAATTGTGGTGCATGTAGATGCCCCCTGGATAGCGGGGAAAAAGCACCTGCTTGAGATGGTTCGGATCGGTCTCGGCCACCGAGAGTTGCGCGGCGTGCACGCCCCAAAGCTGGAAATAATTGGGATTGTGGGTCAGGACCAGCGATTCCGGGGGCAACTCCCGGACCATCCGGCGGGCATAGTGGATGTCGGCGCGCGCGCCCCAGGCTTCGTCGGTGGTGGCCCGCGCCAGGGGCATGAACGGCAGATGGGCGCACCACAACAAGGCGATCAGGAGGGCGGTGCCCGTGGCGGTTGAAGCCGACGCCAGCACGATCAGGCGCTTGAACAGGGCCTCGGCACCCAGTCCGGCGAGAATCGCCAAAGGCAGAGCGGAAAGCAGCGCATAGCGGATGTCGGCGCCATAGCGATAACTTCCCGCATAGAAAAAGAGAAAAACGCCCCAGAAAAGCAGCATCCATCCGGCGATCATCCACCGTTCCCGGAGGCGTGGCCCGAAACGGAACAAACCGAACAGGGCAAGCAGGGTAAAGGGGAGCGGGAACAACTGATTGTCCAGATAATGCCATCCATTCACATAGAGGTTGTCCGCAAGATATTCCAGCCCGAACGGCTTGCCGGAACTGCCCCAGGGATGGGCATGGAACAACGCGACATGCAGCCAGAGCGGCAAGGTCAGCAACAGCAGCAACAGGAGGTTGGCCACCAGCAGTCTGGGGCGTTGCCAGGCCGTTGGCAGAACGATCACGCCGATCAGGGGCAGCAGCAGCAGCGATTCGGGCCGGAACTGCACGGCAAAGGCGGTGAGGGCGGTCAGCAGAACGAAGGAAATGACCGCCGGGCGACGACGATAATGGAATGCGGCCAGCACGGCCAGCGCGGCGGTGAGCGCGGCGGCAGGCTCGGCAGCGGTGGTATTGAACCAGTGCAGGTTCTGCGGATTGAGCACCACCACCCAGGCCGCGAACATCCCGGCCCGCCAGGTGCCGCCTGCCGGCAATACCAGCAGCATGGCAACCATGGCCGCCATGCCGAGCAGCAGATTGTTGAAATAAAAAGCCGCACGCTCCGACGTGCCGAACAGCCGGAAAATCAGACTGACCAGGAAGGGATAGCCATTGGGTTGTTTGTTGTATTCGCCAAAATCGCACAAAAACCGGCCATGGGTTTCACCGCCGGAGTGACAGGTCTGGGCACGGTTGAGCTGGGCAAGATTCTGGCCGATGCTCAGATAGATGGTTTCGTCATAATAGATGCGGTGGGTCTGCGGTGCCAGCAATGCGGTATAGAGGGTTCCGCCGACCAGAAAGGCGGGCAGCAGCAGAATCAACCGTCCGGGCAGGAAACGACGCGCCAGCACCGTGATCGTGGAGAGTTCCAGCAGACCGGACAGCAGCATCAAAGTGGCATTGATCCCCAGAAAGGGACCGGTCCAGCGGACCAGCCACTCCCGCAGTTGCTCTTCGGGCAGGGCGCGCAGGAAGAGAAAAATCCCCGGCAGACCCGCCAGCCCGGCGAACAGCAGAGGATCGATCCAGGATTTGCGCATGGTCATGCCGGGGTCAAGGCGGGGCGGTTTATGGAGTCTCTTCCTTTTGGTCCGGTGATGCGCTTTCCGTGCCGACGCGATGCATCTGGATCTTGCGCAGCTCCTTGCGGAATTCCGGGAAGGAACTGATCACCTGATCGAAATCGTTCTTGTCCAGTTTCAGGGTGTTGCAGGCCGTGATGGCCCGGATGTTGGCCATGCGCACCGTATCGTGCAGCAGGGCGATTTCGCCGAAGACATCCTTGGTGCGCAGTTTGGCGAGCAACTCCCCTTCCTGGTTGGTCACAGCCACCACACCGTGCACCAGAATATACATCTCGCGGCCCACCTCGCCGATGCGGATGATCTCTTCGCCGGGCAGGAACATCTCCGAGGTCAGGCGCGCGCCCAACGCCTCCAGGAGTTCCGGTCTGGCCTTCTTGAACATCGGACAACGCCGCAGCAGATAGATGTTGACATGTTGATGGATGCGGTCGCTCAATTTGACGGGCAATTCTTTCAGAATGCTGGCACCGCCCGCGCTGTGTTCCATCAGATAGTGGCGATAGAAACTGAAAATATCGTTCTGCAAGGCCGACGGCAGATCATACTGTTGCATGAAAGCGCCCAACTGTTCGATCTTTTCTTTGTTTCTCTTGCGCAGAATGTTGACATTGACGATCAGGGTGGAGATATGGCCAATGATGTAGGCGTAGATCCCCACGCCCAACAACATGACGAACATGGCATAAATACGGCCAATATTGGTGGTCGGGGTGATATCGCCATACCCCACCGAAGCCATGGTGGTCACGGTCCAGTAGTATCCCTTGACGATGAAAGTTGTCAGGTCCTCATTTTCCGGGATATCGATGATGGCCATCCAGATGCTGGCGCACCAACTGGTGATGGTCAGAACCCAGAAATTGGTGATGAAAAGTTGCTCCATCACCGAAGCGGGCAAGGCGGTTCCCTGCACCCGCAACAGATGGGGCAGCCGGAAGATGCGCAACAGACGGACCGCGCTGGCCAATATGGCCGCATCCCAGTATCCCAATTGCATCAGGATCAGATCCCATGGGATGGAGGCCACCAGGTCCATGGAGAAATATCCCCTGAAATAATAGCTCTGAATCACCTTTGGATTGGTGAGCAGTTCGCCATCCACCAGCACGGCGGTGCGGAAGTTGAGCAACAGATCCATCATGAAAACAATCGAAAGCGCCAGGTCCACACTGTGCGACCAGACCGGAATGCCGATTTTCGGCACCAGAAACAAAGGAATGGTCCAGGTGTACCAGACTGTAGCCAGCAGGATCAAATAGTTCCACAGTTTGCGGGCCAAGAGGTCTGGCATGATGACTTGATCAGGCATGGGCGGTCCTTTTTCATGAGAATTTTTTGTAATCACCGATCCAATTCCCATGTTAATCGGTCTGTTCCGGCTTGGCAACCGGTCTGTTGATCCGGCACGCACCAACGGAAGCGGGGATTGACGCAGGGGCATCCATTGGTTAGATTCAGCTTTTCTTCCGTGAGGTGCGCGATGGTGACTCCCGAAATGGTGCTGAAATCCCTGGTGGATGAGACCAGACTGCGGTGCGTGATGCTGCTGCTGGCCGAAAACGAGCTGTGTGTGTGCGAATTTGGCCACGCATTGGGCGAGGTGCAACCAAAAATCTCCCGCCATCTCGGGACATTGCGTGAGCATCATGTGGTGCTGGACCGTCGGGCCGGGCAGTGGGTCTACTATCGGTTGCATCCGGAACTGCCCGAGTGGGCCATGACACTGATCCGCGCCCTGGCCACCGGGTTGCAGGGGTCGGCGCTGCACACCCAGGATCTGGAACGGCTGCGCGCCATGCCGGATCGTCCCGGGCGTTGCGCGATTCAACATTTTTCAATTTGACGCCCTTCCCATGCGGATGCGCTGGATTCTGGCCGGAGTGTTGTGCTGGGCCGGGTGTTTGCCGGGTGCGCCGGTTGGCGCCGAAACCCGTTTTGGCATCCGCTTCGTGGTCGATGAGGCAGAGGGATCCCGTGCCGCCATGCGCGCCCGTCTGGCCGACCATGTGACCACCCTGAACCGCTATTATCATGACAGCGCCGTACTCTTGCAGGCCGAGATCGTCGCGGTGACCTTCACGAACATCGAGGCGCGCGAGGCCAAGGAAATTCTCGACGATATGCGGCACGAACGTCGTGGTTTCGCAGATCTGTTCCGGGAAGCCAACCGCCGGGGAGCCGACTACACCGTGGCCGCAACCCGCGCACTCACCTTGCAGGGGCGTCCGGGATGCGGTCGGGCCTGGGCGGTCAATCGCACCCGTGCCGCGCTCGCCTCCACGCAAGACTCCCTGATGGTCTACAATCCGGTCTGCGGTGCCCATACGCTGGCCCATGAACTGGGCCATCTCATGGGGTTGAATCATGGCCATCTGGTCGATGGCTGTCAGCCTGGCCAGGGGCATGCCTCGGCCCTGACCCCGTATGCCAACGGCTTTGCCGTGGGCAATTGCGACGGCCTGCCTCAACCCGGCGAGTTCGGCACGATCATGGTGGGCGGATGGATGAAACAGGTGATGGGCAACGACAAAGCGAGTCTGCCGCTCTTTTCCAATCCGCGCCTGCACGATCCCCGTTGCGGGGTGCGGCAGGTGTGCGGCGATCCGGAAACCGGAGACGAGGCGCGTGCGCTGAACGAGAACGCCGCCCTCTACGCCTCCCATGAAGAACCGGATGTGGATACCCTGCCCTTTGCCGATGCCGCATTGCAGACGTGTCTGCAAGAACGTTACCGTGGCCAGGAGATCATCGCGTTGCGGCATCTGGCGTGTCCGGATCGGGGCATCGCCGATTTGACCGGCATCGAACAGCTTACCTCATTGGATTCAGTCGATTTTTCCGGGAGCAATCCCGTCCCGTGCGCCATGCTGCGCCGCCTGGCCGAACGGTTGGGTCCAGGGAAGATCCGACCTCCGCGCGGGAGCTGCCTGGGTACTCCTCCCTGACATGTTTCGTTACGCAACCTGTGCAAGAGACATTGCGTTAATGCCTCAATGTGGGTTTAATGCGTTTTTTTGCCGTGGGACACCCACGGCTGGGGGGTGAGGGGGAACGCCCCCCATCATGCAAGTTTGCCGTGGGACACCCACGGCTGGGGGGTGAGGGGGAACGCCCCCCATCATGCAA
>JADFWP010000059.1:0-7218 GCA_015234115.1 Magnetococcales bacterium | reverse complement strand
AGTTTGCCCATGGAGAGCCTGAGAACAGGCGCTCCGGGCCAAGAACGGATCCACCTCTTTTTTGGCATTGAACCTGGAATGCGTCGCATGACCCGAATGGTATGTCTGATGGTGTGTCTGCTCGTGCTCACCCCGCTTCTGACCATGGCGGTGCCGGCAGCAGCAGCCTCCAAAAACGCACGGGCCGCCACGAACAGTCGTCCCGTCAAAGGCACCAAGGCCAAATCGGGAGGCGGCGCGGCGCGTGGACCGCTCGCCCCCATGGACGAAAGTTCCCGCCTGGGCTATCTGCTGATGGATATCCACTCCGGGGAGATCCTGGAGACCCAGCACGATGCCGAACTGTTCATTCCCGCCTCGGTGGCCAAGGTGCCTTCGACCCTGGCGGCGTTGCACATTCTGGGCGCCGATCACCGGTTCACCACCTCGGTGCAAGGAGCGGACAGGGTGGTCAACGGCACCTTGCAAGGCGATGTGACTCTGGTGGGTGGCGGGGATCCCTCGCTGAACATCGCGGGATTGATGGAAATGGTCAACCAGTTGAAGGAAAAAGGGATCTACCGGATCAGCGGTCGTTTTCTCTTCGACGAGTCGGCCATGATCGCCCAACCCAACATCAGCAACGAACAAAACGAGGAAGAGACCTACAATCAGGGACTCAGCGCCCTGCTGCTCGATCCCAGCCGGATCCGTTTGCGTTGGATCATTACCCGCACCGGGCAGCTTCTGTTTCAGACCACGCCCAATCTGCACCATATCGCCCTCTCTCTGGCGCCTGCCGCAGCGACCGGACCGACTCTGGTCTATCAGGGAGGGGATCGCCAGGAACAATGGCTGCTCAATCCGCGCAACGCCCGCTCCGGTTGGGACTGGCTGCCCCTCAAACGGCCAGGACGACACACGGCATTGGTGTTCCAGGAGTATTGCCGACAGGCCGGAATCACGCTGCCGGCACCCGAACCGGGTCTGGCCCCGCCGCGCGCGACCCTGCTGGCCAGCCATTCCAGCGCGCCGCTGCACGAACTGGCCCGCTTTGCCCTGGAACACAGCAACAATCTCTGGACCGAACAGATCGGCATCATGGCAGCCGGTCGTCTCTCAGGCCAACCCCAGTCGTCGGCCAGCGCGGCCAAGATCCTGAGCAACTGGATCTTCAAACAGCTGCCCCAGGTGGACTGGAGCGGTTTCCATCTGGCCAACAGCAGCGGTCTCTCTTCGGTCAGCCGGGTGACCCCCCGACAACTGGCGGCGATCCTGCTGCTGGCCAACGCCACGCCGATCGGCGAGCGTCCCTATGCCTCGCTGCTGCCGGTTTCCGGCTGGAAGGGAACACTGGCCGGTCGTTTCGCGGCACCGGATACGGCCTTCCGGGTCTGGGCCAAAACCGGCACCGTGCTCTATGGCAAGGCTTTGGCCGGATATCTCTACACCAAACAGAACCGCCGACTGGTTTTTGCGATTTTTGCCAGCGATTTCGACAAACGCAAAGCCTTTGACGCCCAAAAAGGCCGTCACGCCTCCGGCGACATCAACCGGGGCAAGAACTGGAACAGCCGGGCCACGGCGCACATCAACGCCCTGGTGGAACGGTGGCTGAAAACCTATTGATCCCGAATGAATCCTGATGGCGTGATTTTTGCGTAACGCCTGTTCCAGCATACCGTGCAACCCCCTATCGGGAATCGTGACATGTATCTGGAGCATTTTGGTCTGCGTGATCATCCGTTCGCATCCACCCCGGACACCAACCGTTTCTTTGCGGGTGGCGGACGGGAAGAGCTGTTGCAAAAACTTCAGGCAGCCATTGACGCGGGGGATGGGTTCATTCAAGTGACCGGCACCGCCGGATCCGGCAAAACCATGCTCTGTCGCATGCTGTGCCAGCGACTGACGGACAAGACCCGCGCGGCCCTGCTGCTCAATCCCACGTTTGCCCCCGAAGAGTTGATCCCGGCACTGCTGAACGAGTTCCGTTTCCCGGCGCCGACCCAGACGGACCGACTGGCGGCCCGTCAACTGCTGTTGCGCCATTTGCTTGGTCTCAACCGCAAAGGGGCGCATGCCCTGTTGCTGATCGACGAAGCCCATTGCATGTCGCTGGCCATGCTGGAGGAGTTGCGCCTGCTTGGCAATCTGGAGACCGGACAGGCCAAATTGTTGCAGGTGGTGCTGTTTGCCCAGCCGCAATTCGCAGCACTGTTGCAAGACGAAACCGCCCGTGGATTCCAGGAACGCATCACCACCCGGTTGACCCTCGCGCCTTTTGGAGCCGACGAGACCGACCGTTATCTGACCATGCGGCTTCAGGCAGTCGGCTTTCAGGGCGAACGGCTCTTTACCCGTCCGGCGACCCGCGGGCTGCACTTTCTTTCCTCCGGACGACCGCTGCGGATCCATCGCCTGGCCCAACAGGCCATGCAACAGTCCGCCTCTGCGGCCAGCCATCAAGTGACGCTCGGAGATGTGAGCCGGGCTGCCCTGGAAAATGTTCCCGGCCCGCTCTGGGCGCGGGGCTGGCGTCCGCTGCTGGCAACCGCCGGGGTGATCGCGCTGCTGCTCGGCGGAGGCTGGATCCAGGCCCGCATCACCTCCCCGCAGGCCAATCATGCACCCGACGGATTCCCGCCTGTGGCCATTCCCGAAAGCCGCATTGCGCATCCTGCGGTGCCCGCGACGGTTCCCGCTCCGGTCGCAATGCGCACCGAACCGCTGCCCATGGTTGAGGCTGCGGCCACTCCCCCGGTGCAACAACGCGCCACCCCGACCGCCATTCCCGAATTGATGGTGTCAACTTCACCGCCCGCACCTTCCAGAAACACGACGCCGATAGGTACGCAACCAACGCCGACGACCGATGCGCAACCCATCCAGGTGCCGGATGAAATGCTGTTTCTGGCCGATGCCTCCGAAAACCGGGGAAATGGTGGCCCGGAGGTCGAACTGCCCGGAACGCCCTATGTGCGCGCCAACGATCCGTTTGCACCCGCCATTCTCGCCTCCCACCGCTGGTTGAAGCAGGGCGACGAGAAGCACTACACCATTCAATTGGTGTTGTTGCACAACGAGAAAGGATTGGAGATTCTCGCCAGTCAACTCACATCCATCCAGCCACCACTGGGACAGTTGGATCTCAAAGTATTCCGTCTCAAGGATGATACCTTGTTGGTTTATCTGAACGAATGCCCCACGGCCGTGGCGTGCGAAGCCCTGATGAACCGTTTGCCGCTCGCGCTACGCGCCAACAATCCGAGCGTTCGTTCGCTGGCACGTCTGAAAACCACAGTACGCAAACTGGCCCTGGCAACCCCCAGCCGGACCGGATAAGAAACAATGAACTGGCAAATATGGAAAAACCTCTCACAATGCTGGCCTGTTTCTTGCTTTAACTGACAGGTAACATCTCCGTATCCACACCAGAGGTGGTGCGGATTCTGACCCCACCCAGCTGATCGGGAAGAAGACCATGTATCTGGACCATTTCGGATTCCATGCACCGCCATTCGCCATCACTCCGGATACCGGACTGTTCTTTTCCGGCGGGGAGCGCGGCGCGATTCTGGAACAGTTGCTGCGGTCTGTGGAAGCGGGCGAGGGCTTCATCAAGGTGATCGGCGAAGTCGGCAGCGGCAAGACCATGCTCTGTCGGCTGTTGTGCCGCAAGCTGCCCCAAACCATGCGGGTGGCGCTGCTGCTCAATCCCGCCATGCCCCCCGAAGAGTTGATCTCCGCTTTGTTGCGCGAATTCCGTCTTCCTCCGCTGGTCGAAGAGGGACAGGCAGCGCGTCATCAGGCGTTGCTGGAATTTCTGGTGATGCTGGAACGCCAGGGAGAACGGGCCGTCATCATCGTCGAAGAGGCCCAGTCCCTTCCTTTGGCCACCCTGGAAGCGTTGCGACTGATCAGCAATCTGGAGACCGAGCAGACCAAGCTGGTCACCATTGTCCTGTTTGGTCAACCCGAACTGGATCGCATGCTGCGCACCAGTCCCACCCGTCAAATTCTCGAACGGATCACCACCCACCTGACCCTGCCGGCACTCTCCCTGACCGAAACCGGCTTGTACCTGCAAAATCGCCTGCACACCTCCGGCTATCGGGGACCGCAGCTCTTTTCCGCCGGGGCCGTGCGCTGCATTCATCGCGCCTCGCGCGGGGCGATCCGTCAGATCAATCTGCTGGCTGAAAAATCGCTGATCCATGCCACCCGTCTGGGTGCGCATGTGATCGCCAGTCGGCATGTGTTGCAAGGGATCACGTCGTGCGAATTCGCACCCAAAATCAATGCCTGGCACCGCCCGGCACTGGCGGCGTGCGGAATCGCCGCGCTGCTGGTCGGCAGCATGGCCCTGCACACCTGGCCCTTGCATCCCCTCTCCTTCGTGGTCCCCTCCCCGACCGAACCTGCGGCCTTGGTCGCCAAGGCGCCATCCATGCCTTTGACCTCGCTGGTTCTCTCTGCCCAGGAAACGCCTTCCGAGCCTGAACCCGAAAATTCCGGCGTCACCTGGTTGACATTGGCCCGCACCCTGGCCGTTGTCCCGCCGCAACTCCTGGAGGCACAAGAGAGTCCGGTGCTGGCATCGTTGCAGGTGGCCGCGCCCCCGACCCGCGCCGCGCTGGTCAAACCGGCCAGACCCACCATCCGGGAACTGGCTGCCCTGCAACCCCGCCCGCAGACCAATGCGCCGACCAATGCGCCGACCAATGCGCCGACCAATGCGCCGACCAACCCGGCGGATCCGATGCAAGAACGGGTACGCGCCGCGCATCGTTGGCTGGAGGCCAGCCATGGCACCCGTTATACCATCCAACTGATCCATCTGCGCAACGACCGGGGAATTGCCAATCTGGACAAAACCCTGGCTGCGACTCAACCCGATCTGAATGCCAGACGATTGAAGATCTTCCGGCTCAAGAATCAACGGCTGATGGTCTATCTTGGTGATTTCGATAACGAAATCGAGGCCCAGGGGGCACTTCAGCGGCTGCCGGAATCGTTGCGTGCCGGCAATCCGCAGGTGATCCCGGTCGAACAGGTCAAGTCCTATGTGCGGGACCGTACCCGTCCCGAGTGCCAATCCGGTCGGGAGAATGGCTCATGCGCGCCAGCCGCCTGAAGCGGTCTCCGCTCGCGTTTGCCCTGCTCGGTCAACTGCTGATGATCAACAGCGCCGCCGCCGATCCGGTCATGATGGAAGAGACCATTCCTCCTTTGGTCACGATCATGCCGTTTCCGCCTGCCGAATCCGAAACCGATTCCCTGGCCCAGGGCACCTTCACCCTGGTGGCCACCAATGTCCCGCTGGATGAACTGCTGCCTGCCCTGGCCCGCAAGGCCGGACTGAATCTGGATCAGGCATCCGGTCTGCAAGGGAGCGTCACCCTCAATCTCACCAACCGCCCGCTGCGTGAATTGCTGGAACAGATCGAACGTCAGACCGGCATGCGCGCCCAACTCCACGCAGGCAATATTCTGACGGTCACGCCGGGCAACCTGCTGGCCACCCGTCCTGTCGCCGGGCAGATGTCGCCATGAGTCTGCTGCTCGATACCCTGGGTTGCGCCGCCCCCCCCCAACCCGTGATCCTCTCCGCCCCGGCTCCGGAACCTCCACCCCCCGAAGCGCCGGCCCAGGAGACGACCACAGGATTCATCGGCTCTGACCTCTATCGGCTGCCGAACCGGACCAGACGCATCACCTTTCCGCTCCGGGGCCGTTCCGGTCGGATGACGTTTTCCCCGCCGCAGATTCCGGACCCTCTGCCGCGTCAGGCTATTGTGGTCGAAGCCGCCCGTGCGGGGCTGGGATGGCGGAGCGTCGGTCGCACCGCCCTGCTGCATGGATTGTTTCTGGGAATTTTTCTCTACTCGGCCACGATCGACCAGGAACCTGCTGCCGCGCGCCATGCGCTCCCGCCCGACCGGATCACGTCCGCGCCAACCCTGACCATGGCCTGTTTCACCCAACCCGGAGAGATCCGGAAAGAGCTGTTCACCCCGACCACACCTCCGGCACCGGCGGTCGGGCGGGCCACAATTCCGACCAGAAGCAACGCCAAAGGACGGGAAAATCCACCGGCTCCGGTACGCATGCCGGAACGCGCCCCGGAACCGAAAGCCTCGTCCCCCACCCTGGCGGCGCTCCACACTCCGGCCCGGATCGAGACCGAAGCCCCGGCGTCGGTTCTGACCCGACCAACCCGACCGGCGCGTTATCTGTTTCTTTCCAACCAGCCCCCACTGTTGACCCAGGCACGCAAGGCGCTGCTTGCCGGCGATCTGACCACCGCCAGACGCCACTATGATCAGGCCCTGCATCAGCAACCGGGCCATCCGACCGCACTGGCCGGACTGGCCGCGCTGGCGATCCGGGATCGACAATTGGATCGGGCGCGCACCCTGTATCGGGAATTATCACACCGCGAGCCGCACTCGATCCTGGCTCTGGCCGGATTGAGCGCCCTGGATCCCAATCCGGAGATCGAGACTCTGGAGCAGCGGTTGCGACAGCTTGCCGGCAGCACGGCCAGAACCATGCCCTTGCAATTCGTGCTGGGCAACCGGCTGGCTGCCCGTCAGGAATGGCCTGCGGCCCGGGATGCCTTCCGCGCCGCATTGCAACAGGATGGGGCCAATCCGGATCTTCATCACAATCTGGCCATTGCCCTGGATCGGCTTGGCGACCGTCGCGCCGCCCTGGAACACTACCGCGAGGCGCTGCGTGTCGCGACCCTGCGTGGCTGGGCGGGATTCGATCCCGAACGGATCCGACGCCGTGCGGCGATTCTGGAGACAAAGGCGGTCGAGGGATAGGAGACAGAATTCGCCAAAATGATCAACACATACTCACCTCTGCTGCCTCACCGCCATTCCACAACATAAAAGATCATCAATACCATGCAATTGCGCGTCATTGGTCAGCAAAGTGGCCTGTGCTATCATGGCCGTGGCCGCTATGATGGCATCGGGAATCTTCAATCGATGCCTGCGACGCAACTGGATCGCCATTTCCTTGATGTCATAGTCAATTCCGATGATGTGAATGTCTGCCAGAAATTGTCCGAGCCAGTTCTCCTGCTCAGATGACAAACCAGAAAAGCCGCGCAATTCAATCTCCGTGATCAACGAAATCGCCATTCCTCCGCAAGGCAATGGTTGATCCAGCGTAACTATTCAGCACCCCCGTTGCCACCGTATGACGGCGTAGGGCATCGGTCAG
>JADFWP010000058.1 GCA_015234115.1 Magnetococcales bacterium | reverse complement strand
AGTCAAAACCCTGGGGGAGGAATCCCCCAGACCCCTTCTTTTCTTTCAATAATTTCAATCAGGGACAGACCCGTGCCAGCCGCACCCCCAGACTGATGTTGCGATAGTCCGCATCCACATCATAACGCTCGGTGGAACGCAGATAGGCCGGACCGTAATACCAACTGCCTCCCCGCAACCCCCGTTTCGTCCCCTCCGACGCGCCCTGGGGATTGTCCTGCTGTACCGCCTGGGCGTAATATTTCTTGTCGTACCAATCCGCCACCCACTCCCAGACATTGCCGCTCATATCGTGCAACCCCAAACCGTTCGCGGCCTTCAGGCCAACCGGATGGGTCTTGCCCTGACTGTTCCTGGCATTCCAGGCCACGGCCTGAAGATCCTTGCCACCGCAATGGGCCTCCTTTTTGCCCCCGGAACGACAGGCATACTCCCACTCGGCCTCGGTCGGCAACCGGTAGGAACAGAGCTTGCGATCCTGATTGAGCCTGGCGATGAACGCCTGAACATCATTCCAGGAGACCTGCTCCACCGGACAATTTTCGCCACATCCCTGGAAATGGGAGGGATTGCTCCCCATCACCGCCTGCCATTGACCTTGCGTCACTTCATGCTTGCCCAGCCAGAACGACCGGACCGCCACATTGTGCGCCGGCTTTTCGTCCGGATCGCACTGGGTTTGCCACTTGCCACACCCCATTTCAAAAGAACCGCCCGCAACCGCGACAAATTCCATCTTCGTGACCGGATCATGCCACCGCCCCAACTCCCAGGCCAGCTTCTCCTCGGCAACCAGCCGTTCCTGAGCCGCTTTTTCCTCGGCGAGGCGCTTCTCCTCGGCGAGGCGCTTCTCCTGGGCCGCCTTCTCCTCGGCCAAACGCTTTTCCTGGGCCGCTTTCTCCTCGATCAAACGCCTTTCTTTGGCAGCCTTTTCTTCGGCAAACCGGCTTTCACGGACGCTTTGTTCGTTTGCAAGCCGTTGCTCATTGACCATTTTTTCTGCGATTGCACTCTTTTCACTCTTGTTGCCGTAAACAAAATACCATGAGACACTGGCTGCGCATACAACAAGCAACGCAATCAATACCTTCATATTGATATTGCGTAATCGATCCATCAAACCACCGCCCGAATATTCGGCACCGTCGGAGGAATCATCTGCATAGGATCCAACTTCCTCGTCCTGATAAACAGATGCATCTGCCACCAAAGAAGCACCGCATTTGCGACAATACTGGGCACCATCGGATACCAATGCATCACAAGACGGACAGTTGCTCATTGCGATCTCCCAATTATCTATTATCAGGTACTCATTCTGACCGACGCATCACCAAGAGCGCGCCCAGAATTAAAACAAGAATACATCTTTTTAAACATACTGTAAAGCGAATTCGTGTCCAAAGGTCGATCCTGTCAGGACCGATGATAAAACCGACTGCGGGTTTTCAATACAAAACTGAACAACCCTCTTGCCAGCCTGGCCAAAACCACGCACAATGGCCTCATCCCAAGAAGAGGTATCCGACCATGGAACTGACTGATGGCTCACGGGTGGCAGTGGTGGGTGGTGGGCCAGCCGGTGCCCTGACCGCACTGTTCATCCGCAAATTCGCACGTCTGCTGCGCATGGATCTTCAGGTGGAGATCCATGAACCCAAGGATTTTTCCCAAAACGGCGCCAAGGGATGCAACCACTGCGGCGGCATTCTCTCGGAATCGCTGTTGCAATTCATGGCGCTCGAAGGGATCGCATTGCCTCCCAACGTCATTCTGAACACCATCGACGCCTACTGCCTGCATACCGACAGCGGACATGTCCTGCTGCGCACCCCCCTGGAAGAGATGCGCATCGCGGCAGTCTTTCGCGGCGGCGGCCCCAAAGGCAACCATCCCCGCGACACGACCCCGACGCAAAGCTTCGATGGCGTACTGCTCGCACTGGCCCTCAAAGAGGGGGCCCGCCTGATTCCGGAACGGGTCACCCGGCTGGGCTGGAACAACGGCCTGCCCGAGGTGACCAGCGCATCGGGCAGCCGCGTCTACGATCTGGTGGTGGGCGCGGTCGGAGTCAACGGCACCGGATTGGGACTGTTCGCCAATCTTGGCATCGACTACCGCCCGCCCGTGCAATCCAAAACCTTCATCGCGGATTACCATCTCGGCGCCGAAGCGGTATGGCGTCATGTCGGCAACACCATGCATATCTTTCTGCTCGATATTCCGGAAATCCGCCAGGGGGCGATCATCCCCAAAGGCCCCTTCGTCACAATCTGCTATGTCTCGGATCAGGTGAGCGCCGAGTTGACCGAACGCTTCTTCGCCCATCCCGAAGTGCGCGCCTGCCTGCCGCCGGATTGGCAACGACCAGGCGGTCGCGAAGCCTGTACCTGCATCCCCTCCACCAACGTGGGCGATCCGGTGAACTACTTTGCCGACCGGGTGGTGCTGGTCGGGGATTGCGGCGTGGCCCGCCTGTTCAAGAACGGCATCGGCTCGGCCTATCTCACGGCCAAAGCCTGTGCCACCACCGTGGTCCTGCAAGGCATCTCCCGCCACCACTTCGCCCGGCACTACCAGCCGGTGTGTGACCGCATTTCGCAGGACAACCAATTGGGAAAAGCCATCCTGACCGTACTCGGCCATGCCCGACGCCAGGTGGCCTTCCGCCACGCCATCCTCAAGACCGTCGCCCGCGAGCAATCCATGCGCGCCCCGCACCGCATCATGAGCCTGACCTTGTGGGACTCCTTCTCCGGCAGCGCAAGCTATACCCATGTGCTGTGGCGCGCCCTGACCAGTTTCGGGTTTCACGCGCGCTTCCTCTGGAGCTATCTGCATGGCCTGCTGCGCCTCGGACAACCCGTTCCCTCCACACCTCCAGGGAGTTGAACCATGTGGTTCAGCCAACTCTTCGCCAGATTTCGCACGCCATCCGCAGGATCTTCGATCCATACCCTGTTCTCCCAGCAGGAAAAACAGCTCGGACGCCGCTACGCCAAAGGCGAAATGATCATCCGGGAAGGCGCCACGGATCATTTCATGTATTATATCCAAAACGGCGCGGTCGAGGTCTTCAAACAGCGCCTTGACCAGAAAGAGACCCATCTCACCCGTCTGGAACAAGGGGAGATCTTCGGCGAAATGGCCCTGTTCGACGATGCACCGCGCTGGGCCTCGGTGCGCGCCGCCAGCGACGATACCCGCGTGCTCACCCTGGATGCCCGCGCCCTGCTGCGCCATCTGCACGAAGATCCCTTTTTGCTGCTGACCATTCTGCGCAAACTGATCGACCGGCTCAAACGCATGAACCGGCTTTACAACCAGTTGACCCGCGAACAGATCGCCGCGTCCACGGCCTTGTCCGAATTGACCCGCCTGCACCGTCAACCCGAAGATGACACCCCGATGACCGGCATGGTGACACAACTGGCCGAACGGATCCGCGCCAAAGGCGTCTATCCGGAAGAGATCAACGGCGGCATGATGGAACATCTGGAACTGGCCTGCCTGCTGCTCGACGTGGGAGAAGAGGGGGTCGAACAGGATATCCTGGAGAAAAAAACCGGCTTGACCAGCCATGAATTGCACGCCGTACGCCAGCACGCCACCATCGGTGCCCAGGTGCTGGCCAAAGCCGCGATCCGACGACCGGAACCGGCCCTGGAATTGGCCGCCGAAGTGGCCGAATTTCACCATGAACATTTTGACGGACAGGGGTATCATGGTCTGCACGGACAGACCATTCCCCTGAGCGCACGCATCATTGCCGTGGTCGATACCTATCATGCGCTGCTGGCCGACCGCCCCCATCGCCAGGGAGTCACCCCGGAGGAGGCGCTGGCCATGATCCAACGCGAGTCGGGCAGCCATTTCGATCCAGTGGTGGTGGAGGCCTTTCTGGAAATGATGCAGGAGTCGGCGTGAATTTTCAGCCTCGCAAACCCTCGCCCACAACCGTGGCCAACTGGCTGACGCATGTGCAGAATCTGAGCTTCACCTACCCGGAGGTAGGACGGTCCCGTCAGATCGTGCAGCCGACACTGCCCATGCAAGGTTATCAACAGTTCCATCTGCGGGTTCCCATCGGACAGGGTGCCGCACTCTACGAACAGGCCAGAGAGGCTTTCATCGCCTGGCGCATGTTCGATCTGCACTGGGTCCATCTCTGTCTGCCGCCCGATCCCTGGCAGGAGGGCAGCAGCCTGATCGTGCTGGGCCGCTCTTTGGGACTCTGGTGGCCCAATGCCAGCAGGATCATCTATACCCTCAACGAACAGACCCCGCACCTCCGCAGACTGGGTTTTGCCTATGGCACCCTGACCGGCAACATGGCGCGCGGCGAAGAGCGCTTTTTGCTGGAATGGGATCCGGAAAAGGAGACGACCTATTATGATTTCTATTCCTTCTCCTGCCCCAACGGCCTGCTGAGCCATCTGGGCGCTTTTCATCTGCGCCAACTACAGGAACGTTTCATGCGCGAATCGGCCCAGAGTCTGATCCGGGGAATCGGCGGAACCACCACCTGACGATTTTCATGGCTCCTGCGCTCCCAAACGGGTAACATGCAAACTTGCAGGATGAAGAGAGCCACTCCTCACCCCCCCAAATCGTGCCACGGTTCCCACGATCACGGAGACCATCCCGATGAAATTCATCGATCCACGCATCGACTTCGCATTCAAGAAAATCTTCGGCAGCGAAGACGCCAAGGACATCCTGATCTCCTTTCTGGAAAGCCTGCTCGGCTTGGAAGGAGAACAATGCATTGCCGAATTGACCATCCTCGACCCCTTTCTGGCGCCGCGCATCAAGGAACTCAAATCCTCCATCCTGGACGTGCGCTGCAAGGATCACCGTGGCATCTCCTACGTCGTGGAAATGCAGGTCGAAAAAGTCGATGGCTTCCTCAAACGGATTCAATACAACAGCGCCAAAGCCTATACCCAACAGATCGCCAAGGGCGAGAACTATCCCCGCCTGAACCAGGTGATCGCGATCACCATTGCCGATTTCATTCTGTTTGCGGATTTCGACCATTGCGTCTCTTGCCATCAATCCCGCGAAACCATTACCGGCAACACCTATTTGAGCGATATCGTCCACTATTTCATAGAATTGCCGAAATTTGGCCGCACCCTGGACGCCTGTGACGGCATCCTGGAAAAATGGATCTATTTCATTCGCCACGCAGAGACCCTGGAACGGGTGCCGGAACAGATGAACCTGCCTCCCTTCCGGCATGCGTTCGAAAAAGCCATGATGGCCAACATGACCCCGGATGAGTTGGAACTGTACGACAAGGCCGGAATCGCCATCGCCGATGCCCGGGGACGTGTGGAACTGGCCAGAAGGGAGGGACGGCAGGAGGGACGGCAGGAGGGACGGCAGGAGGGACGGCAGGAGGGAGAGAGCCGATTGCTGACACGCCTGTTGCAACGCCGTTTTGGGCCATTGCCGACCTGGATCGGTGAAAAAATCTCCCAGGCCGAACCGGCTGCCTTGGAGGCATGGAGCCTGCGGATGCTGGAGGCCCGCTCCCTGGACGAGGTGTTCGCGGAACCGGCGTGAACCCAGGTTGCCGCCAGAATCGGGCATCAAACCGCAACCGTTACACCCGCACGATCTTGGCAAATGTCTCATGTGTCAGCGGGGTCCAGGGGCGAGTGTTAGGGTTCAATCCCCGCCCCGGCTCCTCAAGAATGCTTCCATTTCAACCCGTTGATTCTCACGGGCTGCCACCAGGGGAGTGCGACCGGTGAGATCGCGGGCATTGATGTCCGCGCCATGCGCCAGCAACAGCTCGGCCTCGTCGATCCGCCCACGAATCGCGGCAAAATGCAACGCCGTCTTGCCGAATTTGTTGCGGGAATCCACCTCGGCCCCATGCGCCAGCAGCCGTTCGGCCACCTCGGGCTGACCGTGAAACACCGCGCAATGCAGCGGTGGCCCGCCATCGGCATTGCGATGATCCACCGTGGCCCCCCGTTGCAACAGGAGTTCCACCATGGCCACATCCCCCTCCTGAGCCGCCTGGAACAGGGGCGTTTCGCCGTGGCGATCCCGCACATTGATCTGGGCACCGGCATCGAGCAGAACGAGCGCCGTCTCCAGATGGCCCCACGATGCCGCCCAATGGAGCGGAGTCTCCTTGTCGAGGTCACGGGCATCGGGATCGGCGCCCCGCGCGAGCAGTTGCCGGGCCAACAGGGCAAATCCGCGTACCGCCACCCAATGCAACGGAGTCCAGCGTTGCGGATCCGCGACATTGACCTCGGCCCCGGCAGCCAGCAGACGCTCGGCCAGATCCGGAAAACCTTCCTGAATGGCCCGATGCAACGGGGTCCATCCTTCGGCGTCGCGGACATTGAGATCGCATTGCCCGGCAAGCAACCGCTCCACATCCTCGGGCACAGCCCACACCCCGTTCTGATCGTCTGCCATCACCCCTCTCCTTTCGCGATACGGCCACTCACCAGCACATCGTTTGGAAGCGCACTCATGATCCGTGCAATCGGGCCGTGTTGCAACCAAAAAAAGCCGCCTCCCTTTCCAGGGTCACAGTCCCAGGATACCCTCGCGGGCCATGCTGAGACACCGATTGCCCGCCGTGATCAGATGATCGACCAGGCGGATGCCGATGGGCGTCAGGGCATTCATGAGAATTCTGGTCAAGGTGCGATCCGCCACCGACGGCGTGGTGTTGCCCGAGGGATGGTTGTGGGCCAGAATCACCTCGACCGCCTTGTGACGCAACGCCACCTCGACCACCTGCCGGGGATGGACATGGGCCTCGTTGACCGTGCCCCGCGTCAGCAGGGCGGGAAAGAGCAGCCGGGCGCGCGGATCGAGACACAAGACATAAAACACCTCCTCGGTGCGACCGGCGGTGAGGGAGAGCACATAGGCCGCTGCCTTGTCCGGATCGTTGAGCGCCGGTTTGTCGCGGGTCACCTGGTCTTCGAGATAACGCCGCGTGAGCGGCGGAATCATGGCCAGAAAGGCCGCAGCCGCCTCGCCCATGCCCGGCGTGGAGGCCAGATCCACCGGATCGGCGTCCAGGGCGGCGGAAAGACCGCCAAACCGCTTGAGCAGCAGGTGTGCCAAACCATTGGTGTCCTGACGGGGCAGCACGTTGAACAACAACAACTCCAGCACCTGATGATCCTCGAATCCCTCCAGCCCCTCTTCCAGAAAACGCCGCCGCAACCGTTGCCGATGGCCATGATGGAGTCCGGCATGATCGATTTTCTTGTCCATGAACGAGGCTTCCTTCCTATGCCGAACCGATCTGAAATGGTATTATGAAAACCTTGTCCAGATCGTATTTTCCCAAACCACACGCACCCGGAGAAATTTTTGTGACCGAAGAGGCCCCAATGCCCGAGTTCGACGATCCGCCTGCCCCCGAACCTGCGGCTCCCCTGCGTCGTCCGAGCTACTCCCACGAGGCCGAACAATCGGTCCTTGGTGCGATCCTGCTGGACAACACGGTGGTGGATCAGGTCACCGATCTGTTGGTTCCGGAAGATTTTTATATCGGCGCCCACCGGATCACCTATCAGGCCATGCTCACCCTGCTGGACCGGGGGGAACCAGCCGATCCGGTGATACTCAAACAATATCTGGAAAAACACAACGAACTCGATGCCGTGGGCGGAACCGGTTATTTCGCCCGTCTCATCGATACGGTCCCGGCCACGGCCAATGTCAAGGCCTATGCCCATCTGGTGCGCGACAAGTCCACCTTGCGCGCCCTGGCCCAGGCGGCCTCCTCCATTGCCGAGGAGGTCTACCGCGATACCACCCATACGGTCGAAGAACAACTGGATACCGCCGAACAGCGCATCTTCGCCGTGGGCGAGAACCGTGCCCGGCGTCGCTCCAATTACAGCGACATCAAGTCGATCCTGCCCCCCATTTTCGAGCGGCTGGAACGGCTGATGGCCCGTCAGGATCTGGTCACCGGGGTGCCGACCGGTTTCACCGATCTGGACCGGTTGCTCTCCGGGCTGCAACGCTCGGACCTGCTGATTCTCGCCGGACGTCCGGCCATGGGCAAAACCACGCTGGTGATGAACATGGCGGCCAATGCCGCGCTGGACCATCAAAAACCGGTGGCGGTCTTTTCGCTGGAAATGTCCAAGGAGCAGCTGACCACCCGTCTGCTCTCCTCCACCGCCCGGGTCGATGCCCAGGGATTGCGCACCGGACGCATCCGCGACGAAGATTACCACAAACTGGTTCATGCTGCCCAGGAACTCTCCCAGGCGCCGATCTACATCGACGACGCCCCGGCGCTTTCCATCATGTCGTTGCGCGCCAAGGCCAGACGACTGAAACGGGAAAAAGGGATCGAACTGCTGATCGTGGACTATCTGCAACTCATGCAGGGCGACAACGATCAGGAAAACCGGGTGCAGGAGATTTCCCAGATCAGCCGTGGCCTGAAGGGGCTGGCCAAGGAGCTGAACATTCCGGTGCTGGCCCTCTCCCAGCTCTCCCGCAAGGTCGAAGAGCGCCCCAACAAAAAACCGATCCTCTCCGATCTGCGCGAATCCGGCTCCATCGAACAGGATGCCGACATCGTGCTGTTCGTCTACCGGGAGGAGGTCTACAAGGAAAACGATCCCTCCCTGGCCGGGCTGGCCGAAGTGATCGTGGCCAAACAGCGCAACGGTCCCACCGGCACGATCCGACTCACCTTCCAGAAGCAATACACCCGGTTCGAAAACCACGCCTCGGCTGACTATGCAACCAGTCACGGAGGATAAAGAGACCCCGATGCGCCCCTCTCCCGGTCGTCCCACCTGGCTGGAAATCGATCTGAATGCCCTGGCCCACAATCTGGGCGTGGCCCGACAGCAGGTCGGCGCCGATTGCGCGCTTTACCCGGTGGTCAAGGCCGATGCCTATGGTCTGGGCGCCGTGGCCGTGACCCGCGCCTTGCGAACCGCCGGTGCCCAGGGATTCTGCGTCGCCATGGCCGAAGAGGCCCACAAGCTGCGCGCCAACGGGATCGACCTGCCCATCGTGCTGCTGTCCGGTTTCATTCCCGGTCTGGAACACCAGGTGATCGCCATGGAGCTGGAACCGGTGATCTTCGATCTGGAAGCGGCCCGACGCTTAAGTCAACTGCGCGGCAGCGCGGCGCCAGCCATTCCGGTCCATGTCAAGATCGATACCGGCATGGGACGGGTCGGTTTCCCGGCCCGGGATCTCTGCGCGGTCATGGCCCAACTGGATGCGCTGCCCGGCATCCGGGTCGATTCCATCGTTTCGCATCTGGCCTGGTCCGATGAAGCAGCCGGAGCGGAGACCACCCGGCAGCAACTGCACCGGTTGCACCAGGCCATCGCACAACTCGGTCCACGGGCCACCTCCTTGCGACGCTCCCTGGCCAACAGCGGCGGACTGCTCGGCCATCCCGCCACGCGCCTCGATTGGGTCCGACCCGGCATCATGCTCTACGGGGCCTCTCCCTTTTACCCCCACAGCAACTTTGCGGCGGAGGGATTGCGTCCGGTGGTACGCTGGGTCACCCACATTCTCTCCATCCGCCAGGTGACCGCCGGCACCGCGCTGGGTTACGGTCATGAATTTGTCACCCCCAGAGCGGCGCGCATCGCCCTGCTGCCCGTGGGTTATGCGGATGGCTATGCCCGCATGCTGAAGGGACGTGCCCAAATTTTGACACATGGGCAGCGCGCCCCGGTGGTGGGACGCATCTCCATGGATCTGACCCTGGTGGATGTGACCGATATCCCGGCAGCCAAGACCGGAAGCCGGGTGACACTGCTGGGCGCAGAGGGCGATGGCTTCATCGGTGTCGAAGAGATGGCGGACTGGATGGAGACCATCCCCTATGAAGTGCTGTGCCGGTTGGGCGCGCGCGTGCCTCGCCATTACACTCCCGACCTCCCTTGACCTCCATTAACACTCCGTTCTGACTCTCTTTTTACCTTATCTGGCTATCGTCAATATCAAACGGCACACAATTTGCTCAGAACCTTTGCACATCCCAGGTCGCACCTGCGGCACCTCCGCAGGACGGCCATTGAATCATCCCAATCTGAGCAGAAGGAGAATTCCTGTGACCGGCGCCCCTATCGAGCTGGACCCCAACCGTCAAGAAGCCCCTCAAGGCAAATCCGATCTTTTCGTCACTCCTGCCGAGGGCCAACGCCGTGCTGCGGCCATCCAGCGCCGGAAAAGAATCGGCAAACATCTCTCCGAAGCGTTGATCGCGGCTGTGGTCGGCGGTGTGGTCACCATCATGGTATGGCATCAGGCTGCGCCACCGGCTGCCCAGAACACCGAAGCCAAACCCGTGGTGACCGCTGCCAACGAGACCCAGGCGATCGCCGCCCAGGCCGCAGCCAACCAGGCCAAGCCCGCGACCGTCACCAAAACCGAGATCATCCCGCTACCGACCGCTGCCGCACCGATGAATCTGGCCGCAGCCCAGCCGATTTCCGAGCTTCAGGCCGCGATCCCGGCTGCCGCGCACAAGGCGGATGAGAAAAAGAGCGCTGCCACGACGGCCAAGGGTGGCGCGGTTCCCACCGAAGAGATGATGGAAGATGCGGTCAGTGCCGAAATGGATCCGCTGGACGAGCCGGGTCAGGCCCAGGCAGCCCGTGAAGGGGAAGTGCCGGTGATCAAGGCCAAAGCGGGCGCGACCAAGGGTGCCCATGGCAGCGAAGCGGCAGGACTGATCGATGCCAAGGGTGCGCACGCCCCGATCAAGGCCGAAGCCAAACCCGAAATCGCCCCCAAGGCCGACACCAAAGCCTTGACCGCCGCCAAACCCGAGCCGAGACCCGAACCCAAAGCCAATCCGGCTGCCCATGCCGAAGCCAAGGGCGGTTTTCCCCAGGCCCAGGCCGATGGTCCCTTCCTGGTGACCGCCGGATCGTATGCCAATGCCCAGGGTGCGGAAAAAGTTCAGAAAAAATTGACGGATGCCGGCATTCCGGTCCGCTTGCGCAAAAGCCAGGTCAACAACCACACGGTGCATCACCTCCTGACCGGCCCCTTTGGCACGGCTGAAGTGGCGAGCCAGGCCGTGGCGACCATCAAAGAGCGCACCGGTATCGAAGCCCGTTATGTCACCATGCCGGATGCCCATCCGCAGGCTGCCAACAAGGCCGTCAAAGCGCCCGTGACCGCTGCCAAGCCGATTGTTCCGGCCAAGGAGAGCGCCAAGGAGGGTGCTGCCGTCGCCAAAGAGACCGTCGCCAAAACGGCTCCGGCCAAAGCCACGACCGCCAAGGAGATCACCACCGCCAAAGCCGCCCCGGCCAAGGAGATCACCACCGCCAAGGCTGCCCCGGTCAAAGCCGCCCCGGCCAAGGAGGTCACCACCGCCAAGGTTGCCCCGGCCAAAGCCGCCCCGGCCAAAGAGGTCACCACCGCCAAAGCCGCTCCGGCCAAAGCGTCTGGCGCGAAAGAGACCGTCGCGGCCAAAGCCGCCCCGGCCAAGGAAGTCACCACGACCAAAGCCGCACCCGCCAAAGCCGCTGGCGTGAAAGAGACCGTCACGGCCAAAGCCGCTGCTCCGGCCAAGGAGACCGTCACCGCCAAGGCCGCCGCTCCGGCCAAGGAGACCGTCACCGCCAAGGCCGCCGCTCCGGCCAAGGAGACCGCCACCGCCAAGGCCGCTGCTCCGGCCAAGGAGACCGTCACCGCCAAGGCCGCCCCGGCTGCCAAAGAGGGTACGGCCCGCAACGGTGAATTCGTGGCCATTGCCGGTTCCTTCACCAATGCCGACGGTGCCAATCAACTGCGCAAGCGTTTGACGGATCGTGGCATTGCCTCCTACACCAAGGTTTCGACCATCGAAGGCAAAGAGTACACCCATGTGATCCTCGGCCCCTTTGCCAGCCAGCAGGAAGCGGATGTGAAAATGCATGCGTTCCAGAAGGATGCCGGTGTCGTGGCCAAGATGCTGCCGGTTCACTGAAGTCAAACGGCAAATCCAGTCTCAAGCGTTGCTCCTCGCCAACCGGTCATCGTCTCAAGCTCTCCCCGCTGACGACGATGACCGGTTTGGTCATGAAATGCCCCGCAAGCAGCCATCGCAGGGACCCAAAGCCTGAACCATTGAAAATAAAGAAGGGGTCTGGGGGATTCTTCCCCCAGGGTTTTGACTTTAAACAAAAACATTTACAAAATTTTTTGTTTAAAGTCAAAACCCTGGGGGAAGAATCCCCCAGACCCCTTCTTTTCTTTCAATGGTTGGGATGATTGGCCAGTTGTTTGGCTTTGGCGTGGCTCGCTTCGCTCTGGGTGACGATGCCGCAATAGTCGAACAGATCCCCGGCCTGTTGATACTGTTCCCTGGCCTCTTGCCACAACTCCTGTTTTTCGGCAATCGCGGCCAGCATCACCAGATCGGCTGCCGTGCCCGTGACATTTTCCATCTCCCGGTCCAATGTCAGTGCCTGACTGGCGGCCTCTTTGGCTTCTGACCATTTTTTCTGATCGAAATGAACTCGGGCGCGATTCATCCAGGTGGCGGCCAAATCCGGCAGGGATCCGGTTTGGCGGGCGGCTTTTTCCGCCTCCGTCAGATGGTCGAGTGCCTGAAGGTACAACCCTTCGCCACGGCAGGCCATGGCCAATCCGTTGTGCAGGGAGGCACGCAGGGTGATCTCGTTGGAGCGAATCGCTTCCAGAATTTTTCTGCCTGCCTGATGACGACCGCGTTGGATCAACAGCATGCCCTGACCAAAGGCGGTTTGCAGCAGACCCGCCTCATCGTTCAGGCGTCGGAAGCGGATTTCGGCTTGCAGAAAGCGTTCTTCGGCCAGGGCATATTCTTCCAGGGCAAGATGGCGGTTGGCCAGTTCCAGGAAGGCATTGGCCATGGCCGGGCGGTCATCCCGCAGTTGGGCCAGATAGAGGGTCTGTTGGCTTTCTTGCAGCGAGTGGCGCACTTTGCAGGCTTGCAACAGGGTGCGTGCCTTGTCGCGGCTTTGTTCCTCCTTTTCGGCCAAGGGGGGACGGGGGGGATCGGAGCGCAGCAGGCATCCCCCCAAGGGCACCAAAGCCAATAACCACAACAGCCGCCAATGTGCCATCAACCCTGACCTCCGAAATCATTTTAAGTCAACCATTGAAAGAAAAGAGGGGGTTTGGGGGATTCATCCCCCAAGGTTTTGACTTTGGCTTTTGACTTTTCCTTTAAACAAAAAATTTTAAATATTTTATTTTTTAAAGTCAAAATCTTTAAAAATATTTTTGTTTAAAGGCAAAGTCAAAACCCTGGGGGATGAATCCCCCAGACCCCCTCTTTTTTTTCAATAATTGGCATGGCTCCCATCACCGTGCGGATGGCAACAATGGCAAGGGCAAGGGCACATCCCGAGGCGAAATCCATGGACCCTTCTGCGACCCGGCAGCCTCCCCGCGTCCACTGTCAAACAGAATCGAATGGTTGATGTTGCGCATCAAAACCTCCGCCTCCTCCATCACATCCCGACTCTGCTGCACCAAGGCAGGCACCTTGGGCGCCAACTTCTCCAACTGCCGACTCAACATCGCCAGATTGACCACAATCTCCTGACTGTTCGCCAACAAAGCATCCAACTTGCTCAACACCGACGGCACCCCCTGCACCCCCTTGCGCGCCTCCCCCAACAACCCGTCCGCCTGCCGCAACCCCTGATTGGCCGATTGATGCAACGTCGTCATCATCGGCGGCACCGTGGCGTTCAATTTTTCCATCAACTGCGCCGTCTGAGCCGTGAACCGCTCCACATTGACCAGACTCTTCTGAATGTGATCCTCCGGATTCACCCACTGCCCGGAAATCTGCGCCGTATGCTCCAGAATCTGATTCAAATTCTCCAAAACCGGCGATACCTTGGCCATCAAATCCCCAATCGCCTGGGTCCGCTCCAAAGGCAGATAACTCCCCTCCTTGAGCACCGGTTGACCATCCGAACCAAGCGTGATGTCCAAAGTCGGATTGCCCACCATCGGCTGATTGAAAGTGATGGTCGAATCCCCGCGAATCTTGTCATGATAACGCTTGAGCAACCGCAACGTGACATGAATATTATTATTCTTTCCGAACTCCATATTCACCACCTTGCCGATCATGATTCCGGCCAGGGTCACCGGAGTCTCGATCTGAATCCCCATCACATGATTGGTCTCGAAATGCAACCGGAATTTGTTCTCGAAAGGATTGATCGGCGTGTTGCCAAGCCAAATGGTACCAAGCACCAACAGCATGGAGACCAAAATAAAAAGACTGACCGCACGCTTGAAACTCCGATCCCGATCCCGACGGGAACTCATGGGGTTGGCGACAGGCGCAGAGGGGGTCATGGGTGTCTCTCCACGATGCGACGGATTACAGGATCCGCATGATGACGGAGTGTCTCACGACAGCCACTGGCCACCACACTCCCATTCAAAACCACAGCCACCTGAAGCGACTCCGCAGGCAGAATCGCAAAAATCCCCGGTGTGGCCCGCACCACCAGGGCACATTGCCGCTCCTGCAACCGCCTGGCCAACGAAACCTGAAAATAACGCGGCAACAAGGAGACCACCAGATCATGATCCAACAAAAGCAATTCGGGTTCCATCTGCAAGGCCCGCAACAAACCGATGCGAATCTGTTGTTCGGTACTCAACGTGGCCACCACCCGCGCCAGCATCTCCACCTCCTCCCCATGCTCCTCCATGATCCGGATCAGTTTCGGATCCATGGTGGCCGGAGTCAGATTGTCATGATAACGCCAGGAGAGTTCCAGACATTCATGCACGGTCCAGGTCGGAATCAGCCCATCCTTTTCCAGCATCACCCCCAGACGACGCCGCAGTTTCAACAGTTGCGCCGGCGAGGTGGCACGCAAATCATGACCAAACAGTTGAACCTCCCCCTCCTGCGCCTGAATCAAGCCAGCCATCACCTTGAACAACGTCGATTTCCCGCTGCCTCCCGCCCCCATCACCACCCAGATCTCCCCGCCATGAATGGTCAGATCAAAAGGCGCGCCACCCGGCATGGGCAAGACCGCACCGGAAAAACGCAACAGCGGCTTACCCATAACGCACCAGCGAAAACAACACGATGATCGTCAAACACGACAAAAACGAACGCACGAACGCCTTGGGCAGATTGCGGGAGGTATCCACCGCGTTGCGCGACAAGAAACCATAATAACAATGAATCGTGGCAATGCTCACCCCGAACCAAAGCATCATCAGCGTGGTCAAGGCGAGTTCGCCAAAGGTGATGGTGCTGGCGCTCGCAGTCAGCACCTGCATCACGGAAAAGCCATCGACCAGCAACGCCAACACCCCGGAACCGGCAATCGCACCCGCCATCATCCAGACCGACAGCAACAGCATGGAAAAGGTGACGCCGATCACCCGTGGCAGCACCAGCAGTTGATGCGGATCGATGCCGACAATCAGCAATCCCTCGATCGCCTGCTGACTCTGCATGCTGGCAATCTCCGAAGTAATCGAAGTGCCCGAGCGGCCAATCACCACGATGGCGGTGATGAACGGAACCAGTTGGTGATAAAGCACCTTTTGCATCAGAATCGAAAGCATGCGCAGATCCGTGATGCCGACCGAGGCAAAGGGCAGCACCACCAGCAGGCCAAAAGCGATGCCGATGAAAAAAGTAAGCTTGAACCCTTGCAAGGCGGTGAAGTAGATCTGCTGGATGGTATAGGTCACGAAATAGTGACGACGCCCGGAAGACCAGAATGGCAGCGCCAGTAGTGTCAGGAGGGTATTGCCGACCAGATAGAGATAGTGGGATGCGCCCCGGTGGGAGAATCGATTCATGGTCCACTATTGAAAAAAAAGAGGGGGTCTGGGGGATTCATCCCCCAGGGTTTTGACT
>JADFWP010000057.1 GCA_015234115.1 Magnetococcales bacterium | reverse complement strand
CGGGGGGTCGGCGGGCGGAGGGGGGTCGAAGGGCGCGTTGCCCGGACCGGTCACGGCCTTGGCCGATTGATAACGCTTGCGGAACGATTCGGGATCGGGCAGGGAGCGATTGGGCAGGATGGGTTCCGAAGCGGGTTTGGAGAGGGCCGACAGGCCAGGCTCGGCCCGTTCCGGCAGCGGCAACGGTCCATCGGGGCGAATCGGCATGTTCGGTTCCCAATAGCGTTTCTTTGGGGCTGCCGGTTTGTCGTCGGCTTTTTCTTCCGGAGCTTTGGATTCTTTGAGCGGGGATGTTTTGTCGCCCTTGTCGGTTTTGCCTGTCTTGTCGCCCTTGTCGGTTTTGGGGATCGTGGGTTCGGGGAGGCGCACATAGGAGGAACTCTCTCCGGAGTCTCCCTTTTTGACGATCACGGGTTTGTCGGTATCGGAGGTGGTGGGTTCGAACAGACCGGCCATCAGATAGCCTGCCCCGGCCAGCAGACTCACGCCGCCCAGCCATACTGCGGCACGGGCTTTCGGGGTGGAGGCGATGAACGAGCCGGGTTGCATGGGCCGACCCATGGTCATGGCCAGCCGCACCATGGCGCGGGAGACTTTTTTGGCATTGCGCTGTCGGAGCAGAGGGAGAATTCTTTTCAGGAGTTGATCGATCTTGAGCGGAACCCCTTGGGAATAGCCGTAGACCTCCACCCAGGCGAACCAGGAGACCCGGATGGGCCAGCCCATGGACTTGTCGAGTTGCAGGGCCAGATAGTCCCACACCTCGCCACGGGTCAGGGGGGTCACTTCGCAACTGCCCACGATCTGTTCGGTGAGGTTGCGGCCCGATTCGGAATCAAGCACGCTGCGCAGTTCGGGGCGACCGGACAACAGCAGTTGGACCGGTTTGATCCCTTCGGAGACGAAACGGACCATCATGTCGAGCCAGGCCAACGGTTCTTCGGCGATCAGGTGGGCGTCGTCCACCACCAGGACCAGCCTGCGTCCGTTGGCGACCCGTTCCTCCATGGCGTCGATCAGATCCTGGAGGGTGAGTGCGGGTGCGGCATGGGCAAGGGGCAGATGCAAGGTGGCCGCGTCGGAGGTGGACTCCACCGGCACCAGGGCGCCCGCCTCTCCCCGGACCAGGGTGGTGGCTGCGATGAGTTGTTGCAGGAATTCGGCATCCGGAAGATCGGCGGAGGGGATCATCACCAGATCGCGGTTGTCGGGGATCATGCCGGGGAGGCGTTTGATCAGGGTGCTTTTGCCGCTCCCCTCGCCGCCGGTAAGGAGGATCACCCCTTCGGCGCGCAGGAGAGCGGTGCGCAGAACGCGCCAGATCGAGGCGTGGCTCTTCGCGGAAAAAAAAGGATGGCGACGACCCGCTGGCCGTGGATCGGCAGAACGGGAAGGCGCTGGCGTGGCTGATCTGACCGCTTCCATGAGGGGTTTTTGGCTGTGCCGTTCATCTGGTCAGGGTTGACGAGTTTGGACTCCCGGCATCATAACAGAAACCACTCACACAAAACAGTCTGAAAAATGGGTTTTCGCATCAAGCGGCTGCGCGGGCGGTTTCGACCGAGCTGCGGGCATCGAGCAGACCGGCCAACTCCTCCACGGCCATGCCCACCGGCGAGCCGGCCACGTCGGCCCGTTCCTGCAATTCCTGAAAGAAACCATGGACATAACGCAGCCGGCGCGCGGGAATGTGTTGCAACTCCTCTTCCCAGCGGGTCAGGAGTCCGATCCAACCCTGGACCGACAAGGTGCCGGGCGGCGTGCCGAGCATTTTGCTGTCGCGCAGCAGGGCATGGCGCAGAGAGTCGATCAGTGGACGGGCGCAGTCCAGGCGCTCTTTTTCGAGTTCCTGTTCCAGTTGCATGAGGGTGATCATGATCTGGGCTTGAGTGGCCGTGGTACGGTATTCCATGGCGATTCCTTCCATTTGGCAAATGGTGAAGCTTTAAGGAGTGGTCTCTTCGTCCCGGATCGACGGTGTTGAAGAGGTTGTTCCTGGATCGATGCGTGTCTCTGCGGCGCGGGCATAGATGCGAAACGGCGCCGTTGTGGCCAATCGGGCCGACGCACTGGAGCGCTCCACGCTCGGGGCCATCAGGGTCCACGGTTCCGGACCGGTTCCGGAGGTGTGTTGCGTGGCGGCATCCAGGGCGAGTTGGGCATGACCCGGCGTGTTCGTCTGCCCGGAGAGCGCCGCCAGATCCTGCGCCGAACCGTTCAGAACCGGGGTGTCGTTCATTTCCGGCTCTTCGCGCTCATGCCGGGGGTTGACCCCTTGCAAAAAATCATGAAAATGGACCCTGGCTTCACCCGATTTTCCGGACGCGCTGTCACCCGTGGTGGCAACGGGTACGGCGTTCCGCCCCCAGGCGCGGGTTTGAACGGATGACAGCAGGGTTTCACTCATTCGACTCTCGCTTTTTGACCGGCAGTCGGAGAAAATGGACTCGGAGGCAACACGTTTCCGAATTTATTAATGAATATAGCAAATTGAATGCCAATCCATCATAACCCCGAAACGACGAGCACGCTCATGCACGATAAAGACGGCAAAATCTGGTTGGACGGACAACTCACCGAGTGGCGCGAAGCCAAGGTCCATGTCCTGACCCATACCCTGCATTACGGTCTCGGCGTTTTCGAGGGGATCCGTTGCTATCAGACCGACACGGGACCGGCGGTCTTCCGGCTGGCCGAACACATCCAGCGGCTGTTTGGTTCGGCCCATGTCCTGGGCATGACCATGCCCTTCACGCATCAGGAAATTTCTGACGCTTGCGTGGCGGTTCTCAAGGCCAACGGGTTGCAATCGGGCTATATCCGGCCCCTGGTCTTTTATGGCGCCGAGAGCATGGGACTCAATCCGGCCAAGTGTCAGGTCCATGCGACCGTGGCCGCCTGGGAGTGGGGCGCCTATCTGGGGGAAGAGGGCATGGCCAATGGCATTCGTGTCAAAACCTCCTCCTATACCCGTCACCATCCCAACATCACCATGACCCGCGCCAAGGGGGTGGGCAACTATCCCAACTCCATCCTGGCCAAATCCGAAGCCATCGCCTGCGGCTTCGACGAGGCCCTGCTGCTCGATCCCGAAGGATTCGTCTCCGAAGGGTCGGGGGAAAACATCTTCATCCTCAAAAAGGGGCGTCTGATCACCCCGCCTTTGGATTCCGCCCTGGATGGCATCACCCGCGATACGGTGATCGTCCTGGCCAAAGAGATGAACCTGCCGGTGGTCGAGCAACGCTTTCCCAGAGACGAGGTGGTGCTCGCCGAGGAGGCATTTTTTACCGGCACCGCTGCCGAAATCACCCCGATCCGCGAACTGGACAATCGCAAGATCGGTATCGGTCACGCCGGTCCGGTCACCAAGGAGATCCAACGGCGCTTTTTCGATGTGGTACAAGGACGCCATCCGGGACATCTCGGCTGGCTGACCCCGGTGGAGTGAGCAATCAACATGGCTGATCTTCAATACATCTTTACCATGCATCGGATGTGCAAGGCGGTTCCTCCGAATCGCGTCATCCTGCAAGACATTTCGCTGTCGTTTCTGCCCGGCGCCAAGATCGGGGTGCTGGGGTTGAATGGCGCAGGAAAATCCACCCTGCTGCGCATCATGGCCGGGATCGATACCGAGTTCACCGGCGAGGCCCAGGCCGCACCCGGCGTCCGGGCCGGATTTCTCTCCCAGGAACCGCAACTCGATCCCACCAAGGACGTGCGCGGCAACGTGGAAGAGGGCGTGATCAACATCAAGGAGTTGTTGCGGCGCTTCAACGAGGTCTCCGAAAAGTTCGGCGATCCGGACGCGGACATGGATGCCCTGATCCAGGAACAGGGCACCCTGCAAGAGGCCATCGACCATCTGGATGGCTGGGATCTGGATCGCAAGCTCGACATCGCCGCCGATGCCCTGCGTCTGCCCCCCTGGGATGCGGAGGTGACCACCCTGTCGGGCGGCGAAAAACGGCGCGTGGCCTTGTGCCGGTTGCTGCTTTCGGCGCCGGACATGCTGCTGCTCGACGAACCGACCAACCATCTGGACGCCGAGTCCGTGGCTTGGCTGGAGCGTTATCTGCAAAATTATCCGGGCACCGTGGTGGCTGTCACCCACGATCGCTATTTCCTCGATAATGCCGCAGGCTGGATTCTGGAACTGGACCGGGGTCGCGGCATTCCCTGGAAAGGCAACTACACCTCCTGGCTGGAGCAGAAGGATGCCCGCCTGATCCAGGAAAAACGGGAAGACGAGGCCCTGCACAAGCGTTTGAGCGACGAGTTGGCCTGGATCCGTTCCTCGCCCCGCGCCCGCCAGACCAAGAGCAAGGCCCGCGTTCAGGCCTACGAGGAGTTGGCCTCACGCACCCGCGAGGCGCGCCGCGAGACCAATACGCTGTTCATTCCCTCCGGTCCCCGTCTCGGCGGCAACGTGATCGAGGCCAAGGGAGTGAGCAAGGGGTTCGGCGGTCGGTTGCTGATGGAGGATCTGTCGTTCATTCTGCCGCGCGGCGGCATTCTCGGGGTGATCGGCGGCAACGGCTCGGGCAAGACCACCTTCCTGCGCATGCTCACCGGGGATCAACAGCCTGATTCGGGCGAGATCCGTCTGGGCGAAACCGTCAAACTGGCCTATGTGGATCAAAGCCGCAGCACCCTGAATCCGGAAAAGAGCCTGTGGGAGGCGGTGAGCGGTGGTCTGGATCTGCTCGATCTGGGGGGGCGGGAGATCAATTCCCGCACCTACGTCTCCTGGTTCAACTTCAAGGGACAGGATCAGCAGAAAAAGGTCAAGGTGCTGTCGGGCGGTGAGCGCAACCGCGCCCATCTGGCGTTGGTGCTGAAACAGAACGGCAATCTGTTGCTGCTCGACGAGCCGACCAATGACCTGGACGTGGAGACCCTTCAGGCGCTGGAAGACGCCCTGACCGACTTTGCCGGCAGCGCGGTGGTGGTTTCCCATGATCGCTGGTTCCTGGATCGCATCGCCACCCATATCCTGGCCTTCGAGGGGGATTCCCGCGTGGTTTTCCTGGAAGGCAACTATCAGGAGTACGAAGCCGATCGCAAACGCCGTCTGGGTGCCGAAGCCGACCGGCCCCATCGGGTGCATTACAAGAAACTGGTCCACTGAGTGAATACCGAGTGGTTTTATCCGGCAGATCAGCCCATGGGGCGGCTGCCGCGCTGGGAATATCATGCCCATTCGAATTTTTCCGATGGCTCCGCGTCGCTGGTGGATTGCATCGCAGCGGCGCGCGCCAAGGGAATCGAGCGGTTGATCTTCACCGAACACACCGAACCGGAATTGACCGGAGGGCCAGGGTGGTTCGGGCGTTATGTGGAGAGCATCTCCACCTTGCGCTGGGCCGTGGCCGACGAGATGGAGGTGGTGATCGGTCTGGAGGTGCCGCTGGTCGATTTCTCGGGCCGTCTCATGGCCGCGCCGGAGATGCTCTCCGGGGCCGAGTTCATTCTGGGTGCCGTGCATGCCCTGCCCGGTCATGGCTGGAATCTGGAAGGGATCGATCCGGCTTTGGCCATCGATCTGGAATATCGCGGGCTGTTGACCCTGATCGATCATCCCATGGTGGATGCCATTGCCCATCCTGGCGGGGTGTGCAACCGTTATGTCACCCCGTTTCCCATGGAGCTTTTCGAAGCGGTGGTGCGTCATGCCACGGCGTGCGGCAAGGCCATTGAATTGAATCCCGCCTATCATCAACCCATGGCGCCATACCTGGAGATCTGCCGTCGTCATGGCGTTCTGCTCTCTCCCGGTTCCAATGCCCATCATCCCCATGAAATCGGTCTCGCCTGGGAGGTATTGCATCCACTGAAACCGTCGCCAGTTTGATTGCGCGGGAGCGGCCAGAAGGTCAACGATTGAAAGAAAAGAAGGGGTCTGGGGGATTCCTCCCCCAGGGTTTTGACTTTAAACAAAACATTCTTAAAAAATTTTTGTTTAAAGTCAAAACTCTGGGGGAAGAATCCCCCAGGCCCTCTCTTTTCTTTCACCAGTGTCCATCATTCGCAATGATCGTGCTTTGAAACGATCCGGTTGGGAATCTGTCATGAAATTTGCCGCCATCGATGTCGGTTCGAACGCCGTGCGTTTGTTGATCTCCCACGTTTATGAAATGGGTACGGAGCTTCCGGTCGTCCACAAGGCCGATCTTTATCGCATTCCGGTCCGTTTGGGCCAGGAGGCGTTTCGTCTGGGACGCATCTCCCCGCGACTGGGTGACCAGTTGGTCCATGCCATGGCCGCATTCCGGCATATCATGCAGGCGGTCGAACCGCTTGATTATCTGGCCTGCGCCACTTCGGCGTTGCGGTCGGTGGAAAATGGCGCGGAACTGGTCGAACGCATCCAGGTCGAAACCGGCATCCGGTTGGAGATCATTGCCGGTGCCCGAGAGGCGGAGTTGATTGCCCTGACGCGTCAGGATAACCGTTTCCAGGAAGGGTGCTATCTGTACATCGATGTCGGTGGCGGCAGCACGGAGTTGATTCTGCTGGAAAACAACCAGGCGGTTGCCGCACGTTCCTTCAATATCGGCACGGTCCGCCTCAAAGAGGGGCTGGTGAGCCGTGAACAGTGGCGCGAAATGGAAACCTGGACCCGCGCCCAATGTCGCGACCGGACCGGATTGCAGGCGATTGGAACCGGCGGCAACATCAACAAGTTGTTCAAGATGTCACGCCAGCGCCCGGATGCGCCCCTGTCCCGCGACAAACTGTTGCAACTTCATCGTCAGTTGTCGGTGCTGGGTCAGGAACGACGGGAGATTGAACTGGGTCTGAAACCGGATCGGGCCGATGTCATCGTCCTGGCCGGTGAAATCTTTCTCAAGGTGACCAACTGGGCAAAAATTGGCAAGCTGTTCGTGCCCCAGGTCGGTCTGGCCGATGGCATGATCCGCGAACTCCACCGTTTGTGGCGTGCGCAGCAGTCGGTTTGAGGGAGTTGATCGGGTCGGGCAGATGGACCTTGTGCCAAACTGGCATTTCTTGAAAAAGCCGCTTGACGGCGGCGTTTGAGGCCGCTTATATTTTGCACAAGCAGGTCGGGGCGTGGTCGCACGGTTTTTTTCCGTGCGGCGCACATTGGATGGGCGATCGTTACGTTACGCAGGAGAATGGCCATGGAATCTGGCCAGTTGGCGCAATACAAGAGCGGCAATCCCAGGAAAAAGCTGTACTTGTTGATTTTTCTGGGTGGCCTGAGTGTGGGAGTGATCGGTTTTCTGGGCTTTCATCATCTGGTGATGGATGGGTATACCAACAGTCTTGAGTTGTGTGTCTCCTGCCATGAAATGGATGGGGTCTACAAGGAGTACCAGAAAAGCACGCACTATAAAAATCCCTCGGGCGTCCGGGTGGTGTGCGCCAATTGTCATGTGCCTCATGGCAAGGGGTTGGGCGATTATGTCGATAAGTTCCTGGACAAGGTGCTCGTTGGCGGGCGGCATTTGTACCATCATGTCATCGGCACCTACCCGGACGCGGCATCGTTCGAGCAGGCCCGTTATCGTCTGGCCCAGCGGGTTGTGGAGCAGATGCGGCACCGGGACTCCAGGGAGTGCCGCCAGTGTCACAGCTACGAGGCGATGCAGTTTGCCGATCAACAGCGCTCGGCAGCCAACAAACATGAGCGCATGATGAAAGATGGCACCAAAACCTGTATCGATTGTCATCAGGGTCTGGTCCACGAACAGCCGGAAGAACCGGCGGCGGGTGGCAAGGCTTCGTGAGTGTGCGGTGTTTGGGTGTCCAGCAGCGTGAGGAGAGGGTCATGAAACGACAGGCAGTCGGGCGGAATCGGGTATGGGCAAAAGGCGTCGGGATGGTGGCGCTGTGTGGCGTGCTGGCGGTGGCCTGGTCACCCGATCCGGTGCGCGCTTCTGAAAAGGATCAATATGTGGCGTCGGTGATCACCATGCTGCGGTTGCATGCCGAGGCGATTCGTCAACTGGCGACTCATGATTTCAAGTACAGTCGCAATCTGGCCCGTCACGTCACCGGGCTTCAGAACACCTTTGGCCTGCTTGGACCCATGGATTGGCATGTCAGCACCTCCATCACCTTGCAGAAATCCAATCCGGGGCCGGTGTTGAAAGAGGCGGATTTCGAGAAAATGGCCGATCAGTGCCAGAAATCGATGAAGGGACTCTACCAGGCCTCGATCCAGCATGTGGAGGAGAAGGCCAGTGCCGAACCGGTCATCAAGGCGTTGGATGAGGTGCAGAGCAAATGTACCGGTTGTCACAGCCTGCTGGAGGGGGTGGCACCGGATGTGTGGGGAACGGGCCACAAGGGCAAGTGAGTTGGGATGAGGCAACGAGACGATCCCGGGCAACCGGGATGGTCTGATTGCCTCGTTCAGTCCGCAAACACGGCGTGCAGGTCGTGCGCGTCCAGGATGCGCAGACTCCATGTCTCCAGAACGGGCAGTTCGGCGTTGGCGATCTTTTCGCCGGCCCATTCGGGAAGCGTGCCAAAGCGGCGTTGCAGCAGTCGTTTCAGCATTTTTGCCTCGCCGATCTGTTCTCCCTCTTGTCGTCCCTCTTGTCGTCCCTCTTGTCGTCCCTCTTGTCGTCCTTTTTGTTCTCCCTCTTCCCGTGCCAGTTGCACCCGACCGCGTGCGTCGGCAATGGCGATTCCGGCCTTGTCGTACAACTCCAACTCATCCGTCGTCATGTTGGCCACCATGGCCTTCTCGAAGGCATGCCGGAAAGGAGGCAGATCCAGTTGCGGCGGCACGCCATCCAGGGTTTCGGCGTGACGGATGAAGTAGATCCATTTTTCAAGGATGCCGTCACAGGCGTCAAGGGCTTGGTCGAACTTTGGCAACTCCACGAAATAATGGACAATATCGCTCAGATAGGAGTTTCCGGTCAGGGTTTCGCGGGATTCGTGGCAGGAGACGCAGTGGCGGAAATTGGCAAACAGGATAAAGTCGGTAATCGTGACGGCGATCACCTGATTGAGCTTTGGATAGTCCTCGCCCTTGGAGATTTGCTGGGTATAGGCTTTCGCGCTGTTGTATTGAATCCGTTTCAGGAATCCAGCCACCTTTTCGATTTGCATTTCCACCACATAGGAGATGCCGCGTCGGTCCTTGCAGCGCACGTCGAGCACGGTGGACTTGAGATCCTGGATGCGGGGTGCCAGAAAGGGATCAAGGATGGTCAACTCGACAATCTGTCGTTCCCCCTCCAGACCCAGGAGGCTTTCCAGAAAGGAGATCAAAACATCCTTGGCATCCTCGCTGCCGAAGATTTTCTTGAAGGCAAAATCAATGCGCGGATCGATGAATTTCACGGGGATGCCTCCATGGTCTGCTGGAGAGAGGACTTTTATTTTGTACATTCTACCACTTCGTCGCGTCGGGTGCCAATGGAAATTTTTGGAATGGAAGAATGGGTTTTTTGATCGATTGCCCAGCCATCGAGGGCGTGACCAGGCGTTTTGTGGCTTGCATGGGTGTTCGCATGCTCTTTTTCTGAGAAAATGTGTACGGCACTGCACCATTTTATGGCAAAGTTTGCCCATCCCTTTCGCATCCTGGCGGGCAGAAGTCAGCATTTCTGCCGTCGAATCGTTTTGATAATCTCTTGCACGTTTCTTGCATGAAGTTTCATACGGCATAGGCATGAGGTGGAATACGGCTTTGCCCTGGCCTGCCTCAAAAGTCCGGTCGTCCGGTCGCCGGTCGCCGTTTGGACGAATTCCTTGGAGCCTTGGATCATTCTCTGGAATTCCTTGTCCAATGTGGCGCGATTCCGTGGGGTCTCGCTCACTGCCACGGATCGCGCCCGTACCCACTTCCAGGCACTCATTTCAAGGAGAATACCGATGTTGCCACCACACCGGACAACCGAATGGTTTCGCGGCCCAGGGCATTACTTCTGGACCTCGGAGACACGCCTTGTGGATTTGGAATTGGGCTATTGTGCCACCCGACAGGAGTTGGACCAGGCCATTGTGGCGATGACCGGAGCCGGACGGGAGCTTCAAGAAATGGGGGGCAGCGCCTATCGGACCCGTGCCCAGGTCCATGCCTTGACCCCGGCCTGGCCGTTGCCGATCCTCGGTCTGATCACTCCGCAGCGTGTTTTGGCGGCTGACCATTGAAAAAAAAAAGAGGGGGTCTGGGGGATGAATCCCCCAGACCCCCTCTTTTTTTTCAATCATTAAAACATTTCGCGGGTATAGCCTTTGCCCGCTTCCCAGGGAGAGGCGCCACTGCCTGCGAAGACCGCGCCGGAGAGAAAGCCATGGGGCAGCATGGCACCACGGGTTGCGCGCCGACCGCGCCACAAGGCCAGATCCGTGAAAGTCTTCTGTTTTTTGCCAGTATCCAGCGTTACCCCGTCTTCGGGTCGGAAGGTGATCGCATCCATCAGCATCTCATCCGAGTGCAGGAACTGAATCCGTACCCCTTGCCCGCGTGACAGCACCGGGAACTCCTCCAGAGAGCAGACCAGCAGCTTGCGACCGCGACTGATGGCGGCCACTTCGCTCCCCTTGACCGGATGCAGATGCAGCAGGCTGTCATTGGGTTTCAGGATGAGCCACTGTTTGCCATCGCGCCGACTGGCGATCAGATCCGCGCCCGATACCCGGAATCCCTGGGCCTGACGGGTGACGACAAAATATTCCCGTTCCGGATCCGGGGCCAACATCCAGATCGCGGCATCGCCCCCTTCGATGTTGAACAGCACGGTCAACGGATCCCCGAACCCCTTTCCGGCTGGCAGCCGGTCCGCCAGCATGGAAAAAGCTTTGCCCGAAGCGGTGATGAAGGAGATTTGATCGTTGGCGTGGGCCTTGAGGGTCATCAACAGGGTGTCCTCCCCCTTGAAACGCAACTTGTCGGCCACGATCTCCTCATGTCCGCGCACCGTGCGCACCCAACCCATGCGGGAGAGAATCACGGTCACCGCTTCGCGCGGGGTCAGATCCTCGGGCTTCAGAATCACCTCGGGCGGCGGCGCTCCGGCCAACTCGGTGCGCCTGGGATCGGCGAACTCCTGACGGGTGCGGCGCAATTCCGCTTCGATGGCGGCCCACATCAGACGATCATCGGCGAGCATGGCGTTCAGTTCTTTGGCTCTGGCCTCCTTGTCGGCCATCTCCTTGCGGATTTCCATCTCCTCCAGACGCCGCAGGGCGCGCAACCGGAGATTCAACACCGCCTCGGCCTGTTCCCGATCAAGACCGAACCGGGCCATCAACACCGGTGCCGGATCATCGTGCTCCTTGATGATGGCGATCACTTCGTCGATGTTGAGATGGGCGATGAGATGAGCGGCCAGCAGATGCAGCCGTTCGCCGATCCGCGCCAGTTCGTAGCGCGCCCGACGGCCATGGACCTGAAAACGATGCGCAAGCCAGGCCTTGAGCAGACTGGCCAGATCCAGCACCTTGGGACGCCCCTGATCGATGACGTTGAAATTCATCGTCACCCGGGTTTCCAGATCGGTGTTTTTGTAAAGATAGGCCAGCACCATCTCCGGATCGAGACGGCTGGATTTCGGCTCCAGCACGATGCGGATCTTTTCGTCGGATTCGTCGCGCACGTCGTCCAGGAACAGACATTTGTGCTCGACGATCAATTCGGCGATCCGTTCGATCAGCCGGGATTTCTGGATCATGTAGGGGATTTCGGTCACCACCAGCCGCCAGGCGCCGCGCGGCAGATCCTCTTTCAGGATTTTCGCCCGCAACCGCAAGGTGCCGCGTCCGGTTTCATAGACCGACAACCGCTCGGCCCGATCCGCGACCAGAATGCCGCCGGTGGGAAAATCCGGACCCGGCACGATGGCCAGCAGTTGTTCGACGGTCGTTTCCGGCGCGGCGATCAATTGCAGGCAGGCATCCAGAAGTTCTCCGACATTGTGGGGCGGAATCGAGGTGGACATGCCCACCGCGATGCCGGTGGAGCCGTTGGCGAGCAGATTGGGAAAGCGGGCGGGCAGGACCGTCGGTTCTTCCAGCGAGCCGTCGTAGGTGGCGACGAAATCGACGACATCGAGGTTCAGATCCTCCATCATGGCGCGGGCGGCCACGGTGAGGCGGGCTTCGGTATACCGCATGGCGGCAGCGCCGTCGCCGTCGATGTTGCCGAAGTTGCCCTGGCCATCCACCAAAGGATAGCGGACCGCGAACTCCTGGGCCAGCCGGACCATGGCATCGTAGGCGGCCTGATCCCCGTGGGGATGGAATTTGCCGATCACATCGCCGACCACGCGCGCCGATTTCTTGTAGGCCGATCCCGGATCGAGATTCAGCGCGCGCATGGCAAAGAGAATGCGTCGATGGACCGGTTTCAGTCCATCGCGCACATCGGGCAAAGAGCGGCTGATGATGGTGGAGAGGGCGTAGGCGAGATAACGGGTCTCCAGTTCCAGCCGCAGTGGGGCGTCAACGATGACGCCGGCTTCCGGATTCAACCATCCCCTCCATCCGTGTCGTAGGATTCATCCGCGCCAGCGGCAGGACGGCTGGCCGCCTTGGGTGCGCGACTGCCGCCCTTGCCACCGCCGCCCCCTTTGGGCGTGGCCACGCCTCCGGACATGACCGCCGCTTCGCCGCCCCGTTTCGGCGACAGACCGAAGTGGGCGCGGAGCCGGTCTTCCAGGGCATAGAGCACGTCGCGGTTGTCGCGCAGGTACTGCTTGACATTTTCCCGGCCCTGGCCGATGCGTTCTCCGTCCAGGGAGAACCAGGCGCCGGATTTTTCGATGATTTTTTCATCCACGGCCATGTCCAGGACTTCGCCTTCCAACGAGATGCCCTCGCCGTAGTTGATGTCGAACTCCACGGTGCGGAAGGGCGGAGCGTGCTTGTTTTTCACCACCTTGACCTTGCAGCGCGCGCCCACGACCTGTTCTTTGTCCTTGATGGCCGCCACGCGGCGGATGTCGAGGCGGACCGAAGCGTAAAATTTGAGCGCGTTGCCGCCGGTGGTGGTTTCGGGGTTGCCGAACATCACGCCGATCTTTTGACGGATCTGGTTGATGAACAGCACCACGGCCTGGGAGCGGCTGATGGAGCCGGTGAGTTTGCGCAGGGCCTGGGACATGAGCCGGGCCTGCAATCCCATGTGGGAGTCGCCCATCTCTCCTTCCAGTTCGGCCTTGGGGGTCAGCGCCGCCACCGAGTCCACCACCACCAGGTCCACGGCCCCGGAGCGCACCAGCATGTCCACGATTTCCAGGGCCTGTTCGCCGGTGTCGGGCTGGCTGATGAGCAACTGATCGATATCCACGCCGAGGCGGCGGGCATAGGAGGGATCCAGGGCATGTTCGGCATCGACGAAGGCGGCGACGCCTCCGGCCTGTTGCACTTCGGCGGCGACATGCAACGCCAGCGTGGTCTTGCCCGAGGCCTCTGGACCGAACACCTCCACCACGCGACCACGGGGCAGTCCGCCGATTCCCAATGCCAGATCCACGCTCAACGATCCGGTTGAAAAGACCGGAACATCGTCAGCGGCGGCTGCGCTCATCCGCATGATGGAGCCTTTGCCGCATTGCCGCTCGATTTGCGCGATGGCTGCTTCCAGGGCCTTGGCCCGCTCTGTGTCCAGTGCCATTTTTTTTACCGCTCCTTCGCTGTCAAAAAGTCGATACCGTGGTTGCCCGACCCATGGGGTTGCTGGTATGATCATCCGTTGCATTGCCACGAAACGCAATCGTTTATCGCTTCACTCCTGCCGACGCAAGGGACCAAGAGGGGCATCATGTCCAAAAAAGTCGATATTTCCGAACTTCTGGCCTTCAGTGTACGCAACAGGGCCTCGGATCTCCATATCTCTGCGGGCATGCCGCCGCTCATTCGGGTGGATGGCGAGATTCGTCGCATCGATGTGCCGCCGCTCGCGCCCGATGAGGTCAAGGGCATGGTCTACGATATCATGAACGACCGGCAGCGCAAACAATACGAAGAGGAGTACGAATGCGACTTCTCCTTCGCGATACCGAATCTGGCCCGCTTCCGCGTCAATGCCTTCAACCAGCATCGCGGACCGGCGGCGGTGTTCCGGACCATTCCATCGGAAATTCTGACCCTGGAGCAGCTCGGGGCACCGGACATTTTCAAGGAATTCGCCGAAACGCCGCGCGGCATGGTGCTGGTGACCGGTCCCACGGGTTCCGGCAAGTCCACCACCCTGGCTGCGATGATCGATTACAAGAACAAAAACGAATACGGTCACATCCTCACCATGGAGGATCCGATCGAATTCGTGCACGAGTCAAAAAAATGTCTCATCAACCAGCGTGAGGTCCATCGGGATACCAAAAATTTCGCCGCTGCGCTTCGTTCGGCGTTGCGTGAAGATCCGGATGTGATTCTGGTGGGCGAAATGCGCGATCTGGAGACCATCCGTCTCGCCTTGACGGCTGCGGAAACCGGCCATCTGGTCTTTGGCACCCTGCATACCACCTCGGCGGCCAAGACCATCGATCGCATTGTGGATGTCTTCCCGGCGGCGGAAAAAGAGATGATCCGCACCATGCTTTCGGAGTCGTTGCGGGCGATCATCTCCCAGAATCTGTTGAAGAAAAAGGGGGGAGGACGGGTTGCGGCCCATGAGATTCTGCTGGCCACTCCCGCGATTCGCAACCTGATCCGGGAAAACAAGGTGGCCCAGATGTATTCGGCCATTCAGACGGGGCGCGGCGTGGGCATGCAGACTTTGGAACAATGCTTGCAAGAACTGGTGAACAAAGGACTCATCACCAAAGAGGCCGCCCGTGACAAGGCCAACATCAAGGACGGGTTCAAATAAGCATTCTGCCCTGCGAGGATATTGACTCCATGAAGAAATTCCACTCCGCTCTCGCCACCCTGGTTCTCGCCGCCCTCATGGGTGGGTGCGCTGTCCCTGGTGCCAATCCAGCCCAATCCGCCGGTTCGGGTATCATCCAAAACGAAGTGGATCTCATCCGCATGAGTCATGCCCTGACCGATGCGTTGGTGGCCGAATTGCGCAAGAATCACCCCTCGTTCCATCAGCGCAAGCCGTTGCTGGTCACCAGTTTCGTCAATCGCGGCCAGTTGGACAGCACCTCGGAGTTGGGCAATCTGATCGCCGATCATGTGGCCTCGCGTCTGACCCAGCAGGGTTTTACCGTGGTCGAGCCGAAATTGCGCAAGAGCCTGGCCATCCGTCAGGATCAGGGCGAGTTCATTCTGTCGCGTGACATCGAAAAGATCAGCCAGGACAATAAGGCGTATGCCGTGGTCACCGGCACCTATACCGAAACCCGCGAAGGGTTGGATTTCACCTCGCGCGTCATCGCCCTCAACAGCCGTCAGGTGCTGGCCTCGGTCGATGCCAAGGTTCCGGTGGGCTCCACCACCCGTGATCTGCTGATCAACTCCAATGGCGGCACCAGCATGCCGGTGGTCACGCGATGAAACGTTTTGCCTCCTCTCTCATGCGCCCGGCTCTGGCTGTGGCGCTGCTCTCTTTGGCTGCCGGGGGATGTGTTACCACATCCGCGCCCGCGCAAGAGGGCTATCCTCTGGTTTCGGTGCCGATCAACCCCGCCACCCAGGAAGTCGAACCGGGTGAGGTGGCCCAACAGGCGGCGGATGTCATGCTGCAAACCCTGGGCGACAAGCTCCGCGAACGCGAGGTGATTCTGCCGGCCTCTTTCGTGGACGAAGGCAATCTGGAAAAGACGTCGCCCCTGGGACGGTTGCTGGCCAGACAGATGGCTTCGCGGTTCACTCAGGCCGGTCATTCGGTGGTCGAAATCACCTTGCGCTCCGAAATTCTGCTGAAAAAGGGTGCTGGACAGTTCGTCCTCTCCCAGGAAGCCAAGGAGATTCGCAAGACCCACAAGGTTTCGGCGGTGCTGGCCGGAAGCTATGTGACGGCCAAGAATCGGGTCTATGTCACTGCCCAACTGATTCGCACCCAGGATGGTGTGGTGTTGAGTTCCAGCGATTTCAGCATGCCGCTCACTCCGAATCTGCGTGCCCTGCTCAAGTAATGAAAAAAAAGAGGGGGTCTGGGGGATTCTTCCCCCAGGGTTTTGACTTTAAACA